>NZ_QSEU01000039.1:0-852 GCF_003466705.1 Eubacterium sp. AM46-8 | reverse complement strand
TACCCTCATCAAACATAAGCCAGAAATGATTCCCAAAATATTTTATTCTTTGCTCAAATTCTTCTTTAGTTGCTGCCTCTAAGACAGGAAAACATACAGATTCAACCGATGCAATATCGTCTAAATCAGCCATTGTTGCATATCTTATATTCACAATCATTCCTTCTTTACTATTGCTTTTTATATTTAGTTTTTATTCATATATTACTATAATTTGCTTAAATACTCTGCCGGAACAGCCTTCACAAGCCATACTCCATTTACAGATAAGAAAAACTCATATCCTTCATCTGCCATCTTTCCGGCTGCCACCCTATAAACCACAGGCTTTCCATGCCTGCTGCCCACCTTAACTGCTGTCTCAGTATCCTTTGATAAATGAACATATAACCTGCTCTTAGAAAGTAATCCTTCTTTATCGATTGATGAAACAAACTTTTCTCCCGTTCCATGGTAAAGAAACTCTGGAGGAGTTTTCTTTTCAAGTTCAACATCAACAGGTATTGAATGTCCCTGGTTTGCTCTGATTAAGGTCTTATTTTCATTAAACGAATACCTCTGCTTGTTGTCAGTTCGCACAATCTCTTCAAGCATCTTCATATCAAATGGTCTTGTTTTACTTATACCTGATATCAACTCAGATACATCTGCCCAGCCATGTTCATCAAGCTTGATTCCTATTGTTTCCGGCTTGTGCCGCAAAATAAGACTTAAAAATTTGCTTGTGTCCGTTAATCCCATTGTTATCCCCCTTTAGTTTTCTTTTATAGCTTCCTGTAAGGCAGATACTGCACATTATATGCGTATTTCTAATACTTTCTACTCTATCACATACTCATACATTCTAAACTG
>NZ_QSEU01000038.1:0-976 GCF_003466705.1 Eubacterium sp. AM46-8 | reverse complement strand
ATTCTAACAAAGAATATTTCAACAAATACATAATTAATATATAAACCACAAAAAATACAAAGGCTAATAAAAGCAATTCCAAAAATAAATTTGTAAAATTCATATAGAATTTAAAACATCCTACAACTATTGATGCTATTACTGCTCCAACAACAGCTTTTAACGGTTGTTTTATATCAAAAACTTGAATAACCATTTCTTTTGCTAAAATAATTTGAATGACAAACTGTGTAATTTCTGCTATAACTGTTCCTATTGCAGCTCCATTATATGAATATCTAGGAATTAATATCGCATTAAAAATTATATTAATAATAGCCCCACTTACAACAGCAATCATTAAATTTTTTTCTTTTCCAATAGAAACTGAGTATTGACTTCCTATAATTTGTGACAATGAAGAAATAATAATTGTAGGCATTAAGATCAACATAGGAGTACTTGCAAGAATGTAGTCATATCCTGAAATAAAACACACACTTTCTTTTGACATTATTACAAAAAAACAACATAGCGGTATCGTTAAAAATGATAAAAAATCAAAGGATTTAATTAACAAAGAATAAACATTGTCCTCTCCATCCTTTTCTATATAAGATATTCTTGACATCATAACTACACTAAATGAAGAGACAAGTGTTATAAGAATTGTTTTTATTTTTACCGCAACCGAATATATCCCTGTTGCGTAATCACCTTTAAAAAAACCAAGCATAACAGTATCCAAACTTGAATATACATTTACTGCCAGCGTTGTAGCAAAAAGAATTAAAATGGGTTTTATATGTTTTTTTATTTCATAATCTTCAAATCTTTGATAATCAATATAATTATGTGAATAAATAATATTCAATATATTACCAGCTCCTGTTGCAAAAACAGAAATCATTGCATAAATTGCCCCATCTTTACTATTTTTTACAAATAAAAACATCATTATTTATGGAAGGCCCAAAAAAAAAAAAAAAATTTTTTC
>NZ_QSEU01000037.1:0-1533 GCF_003466705.1 Eubacterium sp. AM46-8 | reverse complement strand
CCAATTACAATATTCATCCATTAATTTTTTGGAACATACAACATATTCCAAAAAATATTGTTCTTTTCCATTCATTATAGCATCATAATCATTTAAATCCATTAATTTTTTGGAACATACAACATATTCCAAAAAATATTGTTCTTTTCCATTCATTATAGCATCATAATCATTTAAATATTCAGGATATTTATTTTCAAATATATTTCTTAGAACATCCAAATCTTTCTTAAACCCACTTCCTGTAAGTGAATATTTTTCTTCAACTGTAGTCTTAAGAAATACTTTTTTAGGCAATATAATATCCACCTTTGCCAAGTCTGATTCAACATCAGATTGTGTGATAAAATATTTTTCAGATTTTGAGAATGGATTTTTTGTAAAATATCTACGATAATGACATAATCCAATATCATCATTCATATTTGAGTTATCATTTTTCCACATCCAATACAACGCTGTTAATTCACAATAAGTGTTATTTTTATAAGCAATATTATCCTGTGTATCATCGCTTAAAAAATCCAAATTAACATTTGTAAATAATCTCCCAACCTGAATTGGAATGTATCCATTTAGTTGTGGACAAATAAATTTTTTATGTGTAACTACATATAAATGCATTTTTTCACCTCACACTTTAAATTTTTCAACACAATAAACTAATCTATATACTATTCTTTTCCATCCATATTTTTCACGAGCATTCATCTTTATAGTAAAATAATGTAAATACTTTATAATTCCTTTAGTTTCTTTATCTGAATGTATTTCTTTTATCTCTTTCAACAAATTAACAAACTTTTGTTTTCTCGACGTTGATATAGGAATAGTATCGAACCAACCAAAATTGTTGGTTTTTTCAGATAAAGCTATTTTTTCAAAATCAATCATATCTTTTGATATGATTAATTCTGCCTTTAATTGTTCTTTCACGAAGAATTTTTCTATAGCACTTTCTGATTCACATCTATAATTTAATATTCCGCATATCTCTTTAAAACAATTTATTATTGTGTTTTGAATCGGTTCAGCCTTATAATATAATTGTTTATCAGCATCTGTCCACTCTAATTTAGGCAAAAAGCCATCTTTACAATCTTCATATCCTATAGTAGATCCATGCGGTGCAACTAAAAGCTGTTCAATCAAATGAGTTTCAAATTCCCATATATCATATTTACTACTTTTATATGGAAATCTATTAAAAACTAACCCTTTCTTTAAATTTTGTGAACATTCATACCCAGTTTCATTAAAAATCCCATAATAAAGTCCAACAAAATCATTTTCATGTCCAAAAATCTTATACAAATTATCTTGCATGGTTCCTTTCCAACCAACATCTACTAATACTATTGGACCATCCACATCTTTTACAACATTTCTAAAATAACCTGAAAAACATCTGTATTCCTTTTTTACTTTTTCATCATATATCTGCCTAAATTTTTCATTTTCTATTAACAACTTAAATTCATTAGATTTTCCAAAACTTTTAATTATTTGATTTGGATTATCACAAGAACATAA
>NZ_QSEU01000036.1:0-1685 GCF_003466705.1 Eubacterium sp. AM46-8 | reverse complement strand
TTATATCCTGCTCCGAACTTATCTGTAACATTAATCTTTGTTGCATCTACTGGCTGTACGTTATCATTTACCCATATATTGTTAGTAAATGTCTCTGTCTTAGAGTCATCCTTAACTCCATCCTTGTAATACTCTACTGTATAAGATACTGCCTTTTTCTGGTCATTATCTCTTACATAGTATACGTTGATAACATCTCCGTCAGTTACTGTGTCAGGTATTGTTCCTGTTGCTGATGTATCTAACTTATATCCAACATACTTATCTGTTGTATTGATAGCTGTCTTATCTACAGTCATATTAGATGAAGCATTTACCCATACAGTATCTGTTTTTGTCTGCTGATCTTCAGTTACTTCTGTTCCATCCTTAAAGTACTTAACTGTATATGTGATGTTCTTTGTCTGACTTTCATCCTTTACATAATATACTCTGATTACATTCTGTGACTCATCAGTTGCTATTGTTAATGGAAGTCCTTCTACCTTTTCGAACTTATATCCAGTATCGCACTTATCTGTATAATCATTAACCACTGAATTATACTTTGCAGCACTCTTTTCTGTCTTTTCAGTGTTAATAATTCCATCATAGTAATACTCTACTGTATATGCATATGAGTTTGACTGATAATATACATTAATTACGTTAGCAGCTTCATTGATAGATATTACTAATGGTGAACCATCTGCCTTAACAAACTTAAAGCCTGGCTTTACCTTATCTGTATACTTTATTGTTGTTCCAAATGCTGCCTTATCATTAATTGTAGCACTCGTATCAATTACTCCATCATAGTAGTAATTAATTGTGTACTTAAACCAGTCTTTTACATAGTATACTCTGATTACATTCTTTGAAGCATCCGTTGTAATTGTAATTGGTGCTGTTGCTCTTTCAAACTTATATCCTGTTTCCTTCTTATCAGCATATGTATTTACCTGTGTATTATACTTAGCTTTAAATGTATCAGTCTTAGAGTTATCTATTACATCATCGAAATAATACTCTACTGTATACGCATATTCATTAGAAACATAATATACTCTGATTACACCATCATTACCTATTGTGTCAGGAATTACTCCAGTTGTGTCTGCATCAAATGAGAATCCTTCATACTTATCTGTTGTGTTAATAGCAGATTTTTCAACAGGTGCTTTTGTATCGTTAACCCAGATTTGCTTTGTTTCCTTCTGCTCATCTGCTGTTACTTCTACTCCGTCCTTAAAGTACTTAACTGTATATGTGATGTTCTTTGTCTGACTTGCATCTTTTACATAGTATACTTTAATTACGTTCTTTGACGCATCTGTTGTAATTGTTAATGGTAAATTCTCAGTCTTCTCAAACTTATAACCAGTCTTTTCTTTAGAATCATATGAATTTACTATAGTATTAAACTGAGATGTTTTATTCTCTGTAGCTGACTCATCCTTAACGCCGTCATAGTAATACTCTACTGAATATCCGTATGTATTAGCTCTATACTCAATAACAAGTATATTCTGGCTTTCATCTGAACCAATAGTTAACTTCTTATCAGCATCTACTACTGTATAACCTTCGATATTCTTCTTATCAGCTCCAACTTCTGTTCCAAACGTTGCTGACTTAGTATATCCAGGAACAAGTTCTGTATCTGTTCCTTCAATGACATACTTTACAGAATAATCAAATGTATC
>NZ_QSEU01000035.1:0-1742 GCF_003466705.1 Eubacterium sp. AM46-8 | reverse complement strand
TTTTGTATATTATCTATTTTAACAAGATATTTTTTTCTACATTTTTCCTTGGAAAATTTCTTACCTATGTCTACATTTTTGGCTTAAACACTAGATTTTTTCAATTATTACCTCTTTCTGAATATCTAATTATATCCAAATGTAGATAAAATTGGAGTAAATTACACAAAATCTGCTTTTTATGGTCTACACAAAAAAATCCAAAGAAATTTCGTAGATAATTTTGGAGTAAATTAATAGATTTTTTTCAAAATGTAGATTATTTCAGAGTAAAATTATTCAAAATTAATTCTAATGTGGACAGATTTGGAGTAAAACCCAAGATTTGATTTCAAGCTCAAATACTGTTAAATTATGGTCTAAAAGGGGGTGAAATGCTTGGACAATTTTGCTAACATTGGCAAAGCTGCTATAATCCAATCTTTGGGATTTCAGAAGAATTACACAGAAGTAATTGAAACCACACAAGATACTATTGATTATAGTAATGCAGCTTGTCAGACATGTAAATACAGAACTGTTGTTAATACATTTGATAAGAACAGTAAACCTTATGCTGATGCATGTGCCGCATGTGCAAGTTGTCCACATAAGGCATTGATCCAGAAGAACGTGTACAAAAAAATATACCATAACGAGAAAAATCGTTACGGTTACAGACCTATGCTTAAGTCTAATGCAATTAAGCTTTTCCTTATGTTGCATTTCTATAATCCTGACAGAAATGGAATTATATATGATATTAATCCTAGTGAACTTGCGGACATGATTGGCTGTAATGTAAGAACTATATGGAATAATCTTCATGTTCTTCAGGAATATACATACATCTCATACTCAAAAACACAGTATGGGTTTATTAATGTTATACTCAATGATTATGAGAACTACTACCTTCCTGCCAATAAGGGAGGCCGTGGTTTTCTTGTTATGTCCAAAGAACTGATGAGCAGGCTTAATTCAATTGACGCTCTTGTGTCACTTAGAATATTTATCAGAGAACTTCTAAGTCTTGATTCACCTGATCTTAAAGGTGTTGCAAGTGTAGATTATAAGAATATTCGTGATATCAGAAATACCCTTCCAGCTTATTGCAAACCTTCAATTATTAAGGCTAAGTTGATAAGCACATCTGATATTTTCCGTGTTAGTTTCAAAGATGATGTTGTCCGCTTCGAAATCGACAAAACATTTATTCCAAAGAACCAAAAAGCTTGTGTTCATGATGAATACGTAGACATGCTTAACCAGTTTGTATGGAACTTCAATCAGAATGTTGCTTATATTAATTCTGGTGAAAATATATCTGACACATTCAGTTCGTTCTTTAATATGAATACGCCGGTGGCTTCTTATAAACTGATGAAGCTCAGCGATATTGAGATTGACGATATCGCAAGTCTCTCATTACACTATTCTTACGAAATTGTTATGAATGCACTGTCGGTTGTTTATAAACAATATTACATGTATGAAAAGACTGTCAGCAATCTTGCTGGCCTATTGTCCACTATTATTCGGACACATTTTGATAATCTTAAAAAGGCTGCTTAACAAACAGTCTTTTTTCTGTGCTCTTTTTTTTTAATAGTCTACATAATCTTATCAAATTTATTATCCTATTTTCTTTATATTTCCTGTTCCCGAATAAAATACATAATCTTATCAAATTTATTATCCTATTTTCTTTATATTTCCTGTTCCCGAATAAAATATATGTGTCTTAATTTAATAAATATTAT
>NZ_QSEU01000034.1:0-1847 GCF_003466705.1 Eubacterium sp. AM46-8 | reverse complement strand
ATGTAAATATGGATACATTGAAGTATCTAAGAGAAACCCGTGTTCGAAATTAATAGATACATAGTGGGATGTAAATTCAAGAAAACAAAGCAGGTAATTAAGGATGCTAATGGAATTAATAGATACATAGTGGGATGTAAATGCTAATACTCGTCTGTTTAATAAGGTTTTTTGATACGAATTAATAGATACATAGTGGGATGTAAATAAATGATAAGAATTGTAAGGTTATAATTGGAACTATGAATTAATAGATACATAGTGGGATGTAAATTCCATAAGGACAGCAACAACATCCTGTTCGTTTGAAGAATTAATAGATACATAGTGGGATGTAAATTTATGTAGTCATATTCTTCCTGATACTGGTTGAAGAATTAATAGATACATAGTGGGATGTAAATAGACTTATCCTGTCGGTACGGTTGCTGTAGCAAAGCGAATTAATAGATACATAGTGGGATGTAAATGATAAATAAGCTGACAGAGCCAGCAGATGATAGTTCGAATTAATAGATACATAGTGGGATGTAAATGCAACAGGTACAGACAGCAATAAAAATCTTGCGGGAATTAATAGATACATAGTGGGATGTAAATTGAATGTGCGCTTCATGCTTATCTGTAATGTTGTTGAATTAATAGATACATAGTGGGATGTAAATAAGGAAGACAATATTCTGCTTATGCTTACCGCTTTTGAATTAATAGATACATAGTGGGATGTAAATTATATAAACATATCCTCGATCTTACCGTTGTCTGAAGAATTAATAGATACATAGTGGGATGTAAATTTTGTAAAACGGCATAAAAATAATATTAATAACTACGAATTAATAGATACATAGTGGGATGTAAATGTACTTCAGGCTAAATGAAGAATGGGAAAAAAGCAGAATTAATAGATACATAGTGGGATGTAAATACAGCAGCATTCCCAGCTATTCTTGATGATGCAATCGAATTAATAGATACATAGTGGGATGTAAATTAGGTTTATGGAACATGTTCGGGAGGTAGTATATGGAATTAATAGATACATAGTGGGATGTAAATGTATGCACTTAATAATGGCTTCGGTAAGACTACAGCGAATTAATAGATACATAGTGGGATGTAAATTCTTAACAGGGGAGATAATGTTCAGATGGCTGTTGGGAATTAATAGATACATAGTGGGATGTAAATACCGGCAATGTATGCAACAATAAAGCTTATACAGGAATTAATAGATACATAGTGGGATGTAAATTATGGTACATACACGGTTCATCAGACTAAAGGTAAGAATTAATAGATACATAGTGGGATGTAAATGTGTCAGGAGCTGCAAAGGCTTCTAAGTAGTTATCGAATTAATAGATACATAGTGGGATGTAAATCTAGGAGCGGTCAAGGTGAAAGACACCGGAGCGTCGAATTAATAGATACATAGTGGGATGTAAATCTGCTGGCCAATTTCTTGGATTTTGTTGGTGAGATAGGAATTAATAGATACATAGTGGGATGTAAATCAGCTTGCCATGATTGGAGATAACAGGCATCAGGGTGAATTAATAGATACATAGTGGGATGTAAATACAGTTACATATGGAGAAATCATTATTGCTGCATTTGAATTAATAGATACATAGTGGGATGTAATGATAATCATACTTGGGAAATGCCTATAAACAATATAAGAATTAATAAATACATAGTGGGATGTAAATCATAAGAATTGCGACAGGTACAAGAATGTTTCTTAGAATTAATAGATACATAGTGGGATGTAAATTCAAGAAAACAAAGCAGGTAATTAAGGATGCTAATGGAATTAATAGATACATAGTGGGATGTAAATG
>NZ_QSEU01000033.1:0-1952 GCF_003466705.1 Eubacterium sp. AM46-8 | reverse complement strand
TTGATGAGGGTATAACTGATAAATCTACTCATGGAAATGTCCTGTGGCACCAGATGAGATTGGATTTTGAACTAAGAAATAATGGAGTGAAGCAGATATGAAAACAGTTATTATATACGTGTCGGTTCATCACAATAATACAAAAGAGCTGGTATGTGCAATAGCAGCTGAAAATGATATTGATGTAGTTGATGCAACTAAGATTACTGAAAAGGACTTATCAGGGTATGATCTTATAGGTTTTGCTTCTGGTATTTATTTTGGCAAGATGCATCAGTCCGTAATTAACTTTGCAGAAGTGAATCTTCCAGAGAATAAGGATGTCTTTCTTATATGCACTTATGGAGGAAAGCCAGTCTTTGATTCCATAAAGAAAATTGTAAAAGAAAAGCAGGGAAGAATTGTGGGAGAATTTTCTTGTAAGGGATTTGACACATTTGGACCATTCAAACTTATTGGAGGCATATCAAAAGGACATCCGGATAAGAATGATTTGGATAATGCAAAGGCTTTTTTCAAAGAGTTGGAAAAGGGAAAGTGATTTAAAAGTATCATCATGTATATTGTATACACCTATGCACAAAAAAACAGAGACTCTTCACACGGAGTCTCTGCAAAGGTTTGTATAAGAATATTATGGAAGCACAAGTTTGCGACGGATATGGATATACCTTGCAGATTACTTACAAGGATGGAAGAAAAAGAGTAATTGAAGGCGATATTGGCGATGGTACAATTGACGGTATAATGGGAAATTATTTAAAGAAAATATTTGGGAAAAATTACGATGATTAAAACAGTTCTAGGTGATATAACAAAAATAGATTATGTTGACGTTATAGTAAATGCAGCAAATAACAGTCTCTTAGGTGGTGGCGGTGTTGATGGAGCAATTCACAGGGTAGCAGGTCCTGATCTTTTAAAAGAATGTAGGACGCTTCATGGATGTGGAACAGGAGAAGCAAAGATTACCAAGGGCTATAATCTGCCATGTGATTATGTTATACATACAGTTGGACCTATATGGAGAGGCGGAAAGGATAATGAGGAGCAGTTGCTTGCCAGCTGTTATTATCATTCGCTTAAACTTGCAATGGAAAAAGGTATAAAAAGAATAGCATTTCCATCTATATCAACAGGTGTTTATGGTTTTCCTGTTAAACTGGCAGCACACATTGCTGTAAATGTTGTGGCAAGATTTGAGCAGGAATTTCCAAAGCAAATAGAAGAAATATATTTTGTTCTGTTTGACAGAGATACAGAAGCAGCATATGAAAAAGAAGTTGATAAGCTATATTAAATGGAGTAACAGATGATAGAAAAAGTAGTATTCATGAACATGTGCATGATTAGTGATAATAAAGGAAATGTACTGGCCTTGGATAAAGTGGGCAAGAATTATTCTGGTACGACTTTCCCAGGTGGTCATGTAGAGGCAGGGGAGACTTTTATAGAGTCAGTTATCAGGGAAGTATTTGAAGAAACTGGACTTACAATTAAAAATCATAAGTTAATGGGAATATATCATTGGATATCAGGCGATGTACGAAATGTAGGTTTTTTATACAGGACAGATGAGTTTGAAGGCAAACTTATTTCATCAGATGAAGGAAGGGTGTATTGGATATCGGAAAAAGATTATCCAAAAAAATCTTTAGCTCCGGGTATGCAACAGGTATGGCAGATAATGCATTCAGATGTGCCTATGGAATGTCTGCAAACTATAACAGAAGAAGGAATTATAGCAAAGATACAGTAAGATTTTAAGTGAGGGAATAAGGAATGGGAAGAGCATCAATTAAAGAGAATAAGAATGTATACCAGTTAAAAAGAGAGGAGCTAGGACTTAGCAGAGAAAAGGTAAGTGAACTTTTAGAGTGCGTGCCTCCAGAGAGAATTGAAAAATAGACAGTGAGAAGGTGCTGCCACATCCGGAAGAAGTACTCATAATG
>NZ_QSEU01000031.1:0-2248 GCF_003466705.1 Eubacterium sp. AM46-8 | reverse complement strand
GACTTAAGGTCCGGAGCCGAAGCGAAAGCGAGTGTTAAAAGCACGGTTGAATCGCTTATCATAGACCCGAAACCGGGTGATCTATCCATGTCCAGGTTGAAGCTGCCGTAAGAGGTAGTGGAGGACCGAACACACATCCGTTGAAAAGGGTGGTGATGAGGTGTGGATAGGGGAGAAATTCCAATCGAACCCGGAGATAGCTGGTTCTCCTCGAAATAGCTTTAGGGCTAGCCTCTGGTTAGTCTGCCGCAGGTAGAGCACTGAATTTCCTAGGGGGCGTCAAAGCCTACCGAAGAATATCAAACTGCGAATGGCGGACAGATGATGCCAGGGAGTCAGACTGCACGAGATAAGTTGGGTGGTCAAAAGGGAAAGAGCCCAGACCTACAGCTAAGGTCCCAAAGTGTGTGTTAAGTGGAAAAGGATGTGGGATTTCGAAGACAACTAGGATGTTGGCTCAGAAGCAGCCACACATTAAAAGAGTGCGTAATAGCTCACTAGTCGAGAGGTCCTGCGCCGAAAATGTCCGGGGCTAAAACACAACACCGAAGCTTAGGAATTCTAATGAATTGGTAGAGGAGCATTGAAGACGGAACGAAGCCATACCGAAAGGAATGGTGGACTGTCTTGAAGAGAGAATGCCGGAATGAGTAGCGAGATTGAAGTGAGAATCTTCAAGGCCGAATATCTAAGGTTTCCAGGGTAAAGCTGATCTGCCTGGGTAAGTCGGGGCCTAAGGCAAGGTCGAAAGACGTAGTCGATGGATAACAGGTTGAAATTCCTGTACTGCATCAAATCAGAAATGTGGGGACACATGAGGGAAGCATGAGCCGGAAAAGGAAAGTCCGGTACAAGCGCAGCAGAGGACAGATAGGCAAAACCGTCTGTCAACTCGAGGGCGCGATGTGGAGCGAACCAAAGTAGCGAAGCATGTGGAGCTTGTGTCGAGAAAAGCCGCTATAGTGTTTGATGTACCCGTACCGTAAACCGACACAGGTGGATGAGGAGAGAATCCTAAGGCCGGCGGGAGAAGCATTGTTAAGGAACTCGGCAAAATGACCCCGTAACTTCGGGAGAAGGGGTGCTCCAGAGATGGAGCCGCAGAGAACTGGCCCAAGCAACTGTTTAGCAAAAACACAGGTCTATGCAAAACCGAAAGGTGAGGTATATGCTGACGCCTGCCCGGTGCTGGAAGGTTAAGAGGAGATGTTAATCGCAAGGTGAAGCATTGAATTTAAGCCCCAGTAAACGGCGGCCGTAACTATAACGGTCCTAAGGTAGCGAAATTCCTTGTCGGGTAAGTTCCGACCCGCACGAAAGGCGTAATGATTTGGGCACTGTCTCGACAATGCACCCGGTGAAATTGAAATACCAGTGAAGATGCTGGTTACCTGCGCCAGGACGGAAAGACCCCATGGAGCTTTACTCTAGCTTGATACTGGGGTTCGGTATTGCATGTACAGGATAGGTGGGAGACTGAGAAGATGTGTCGCCAGATGCATCAGAGTCGATGTTGGGATACCACCCCTGCAGTACTGGGCTTCTAACCTGCAGCCGTGACCCGGCTGGGGGACAATGTCTGGTGGGGAGTTTGACTGGGGCGGTCGCCTCCGAAAGAGTATCGGAGGCGCTCAAAGGTTCCCTCAGAATGGTTGGAAACCATTCGAAGAGCGCAAAGGCAGAAGGGAGCTTGACTGCGACACCGACGGGTGGAGCAGGTACGAAAGTAGGACTTAGTGATCCGGTGGTATGAAAGTGGGATTGCCATCGCTCAACGGATAAAAGCTACCCTGGGGATAACAGGCTTATCACTCCCAAGAGTTCACATCGACGGAGTGGTTTGGCACCTCGATGTCGGCTCATCGCATCCTGGGGCTGTAGTAGGTCCCAAGGGTTGGGCTGTTCGCCCATTAAAGCGGTACGCGAGCTGGGTTCAGAACGTCGTGAGACAGTTCGGTCCCTATCCGGCGTGGGCGTAGGATATCTGAGAGGAGCTGTCCTTAGTACGAGAGGACCGGGATGGACTGACCTCTGGTGCACCGGTTGCATTGCCAAATGCATAGCCGGGTAGCCAAGTCGGGACGGGATAAACGCTGAAGGCATCTAAGCGTGAAGCCCCCCTCAAGATGAGATATCCCATAACGTAAGTTAGTAAGACCCCTTGAAGACGACGAGGTAGATAGGCAGAAGGTGGAAGTGTGGTGACATATGGAGCTGATCTGTACTAATAGGTCGAGGGCTTAACCAA
>NZ_QSEU01000030.1:0-2319 GCF_003466705.1 Eubacterium sp. AM46-8 | reverse complement strand
GTTTTTCTTGTCAAAAAAGTGAACTGAGTGCAAAATATTTAAATCAAGAAATATTTTTATAAAAAATCAATTGAAAAGAAAATGAAATGATGTATAATTAAATTAGATTAATATAAGAAAGGAAATACCATGGCGGAAGTAATTAGTTTAATTAACGAAAAGGGTGGGGTAGGTAAGTCAACCTCTGCTATTACGATTGCCCAGATTCTGGCAATTTCAGAGTATAAGATACTGCTTATTGACCTCGATCCACAGATGAATACAACGAAAATGTACGGTCAGGCTGAAGCTAATCCTGATATAGATTATGAACGTTTGTTTTGTACTAAATTAAATAATAAATCTGAAGTAATAGACTTCATTACTGAAACAGACTATAACAATATATCTATACTCACAGCTTCAAGAGAACTTAACAGCCTCATCTATAAAATCTATGACAAGATGAAAGAGATTAATGTTGAATTATATCTCCGCAATAATCTTGGTCTTATTAAAGATGAATTTGATTACATAATTATAGATAACTCACCATTCAAATCATATCTTACATCATGTGCAATGTGTGCCAGCGATAAGGTAATAACACCTATATGCGTGGACAACTTCTCATATGACGGACTTATGTCACTTTTTGATACAATAGAAGAGCTTAATGACAAATACGCTTTAAGCATTGAATTTGCTGGAATCTTCATGACAAGAGTAGCAGGAAGAACTACACTTTTCAGACAAATGTACGAAAGTTATGAAAATATGTTCGGTGACAGATTCTTACCTATATCAATCAGGAACTGTATTGCAGTCAATGAATCAAACACAACATTTGAACCACTATTAACATATGATAAGAAGTGTCCGGCAGCCCTTGATTACGTTGAGCTTGTTAATTATCTTGGACTTATGGATACAGCACATTATCGTAAACTTGCCAGATATCTGAAAGGAGAGAAGTAGTAATGGCTAAGAAGAATTTTAGTGCCGGAACAACCAAATCAGGTGTAC
This sequence comes from Eubacterium sp. AM46-8, assembly GCF_003466705.1. Classification (NCBI taxonomy): domain Bacteria; kingdom Bacillati; phylum Bacillota; class Clostridia; order Eubacteriales; family Eubacteriaceae; genus Eubacterium; species Eubacterium sp. AM46-8. The sequence goes on along the minus strand of NZ_QSEU01000030.1, from coordinate 1,314 downwards.
TTAATAACGACGGCGGCGAAAAGCTTAGAGAAATACAGGCTAAGACACAGTACAATTTCAAATACATTCCTAAAGATAAAATCATTCCTAACCCTAAGAATGAGCAGTATTCTCAGGATGGAATAGAAGCCCTCAAAGAAAGTATTCTTGTTAATGGCCTCCGACATAATCTTTCAGTATTATATGATGCAGAGACAGATTTGTACCGCCTTATATCAGGTGAGCGTAGATATCATGCAATATGTCAGATGACAGATAAAGAATACCGCAATAATTTTCCGGCAGGAATTCCTTGTAAAATAGAAAAATCCGATATATCAGCAATAGATGAAGAGATTATGCTTATATCAGCCAACCATGATGTAAGAGAATCAAGCATGGAAGTGAAGAGATGGGAAGTAAGTCGTCTACTTGAACTTTACGAAGCAAAAAAACTCAATGGTGAAATTAAGAATATTCACGCAGAGATTGCCAACCAGCTTAATATATCTGAACGTCAGGCAAGAAAATATACTACAGCGGAGAAATTGATTCCTGAATTGTCAGAACTTCTAAATTCTAACGGTATTGATCTTAACCAGGCTGATAAATTCGGTAAACTCGATGAAGATGCACAGAAGACAATCCTTTCAATTATTCAGAAAAATGGAACAATAGAAAATGCTGAATTTCAGTCAATTAAGAAATTATCTGAAGAGAGAGCTGATGAAGCACGAGAATATAAGAAACAGCTTGATTCAGCAACTAGAGAGATAGAAGATAAGCAGCATACTATTGAACTATTAGAACAGAAGATTAACAACTTCCAGAATAGTGATAAATCGTCAACTGATCAGGAACCTAATAAAGACGACATGGTTAAATTTGCTATGCAGGCAAAAGAGAAAGCTGAACGGGAAAAAGCAAAGATGGAAGCACAAGTTGAAAAGCTGAAGCAGCAACAGAAAGAAAAAGAGCAGCGACAGACATCTATATCTGATTCAGAACTTAAAAGAATTAATTCCATTGCTAAACTGGAGCAGTCACTTAATCTGTTAGAAAATAATTTTGATGTACTTAAGAATAACAAAGCTATTATCAGGAATGATGCTGAATTAAAAATTCGAGTTGAAATATTGAAAAATAGACTGGTTGATTTAATAGAAAATCTCTAATTTGACCATTTGAGCTTTTTTTCGATACAGATACATATTTCTACAACTTAATAATAAAAATGCATATATGAGCATTTTACAAGGTCATTATTTTTGACGGGTATTATTCAGATTATAATTTTTCTGATATAATATCCGTCATTTTATATATATATTATTA
>NZ_QSEU01000003.1:0-208407 GCF_003466705.1 Eubacterium sp. AM46-8 | reverse complement strand
AGATCAAATCTAGCTAGAACAATAAAAAAAATATAGAAAAGCTCGAAAACTTACTATGGAGCAATTAAGTGAAAAAAGTGGAATAAATTTATCAACATTAAAGAAATATGAAACTGATAATAGAAATCCTAAACTAGAACAACTCTCTAAAATTGCAGAAGCATTAGAAGTAAGTGTATTTGAATTTTTAGACATAGAGGTAAAATCTGTAAACGATATTATATCTCTTGTTAATAAAATGAATATAGCTACTGATATTGATTGGGATATTGATAATGATAAAGTATGTATTTCTTTTAAGAATAAAGAAATCAATAATTGTTTAAAAGAATACGCTGTAGATTACAAAAAAGACAATATATTAATTGAAAAAACAGAAACTAATTATGAATCTACACTTACAAGACTTATGCTTATAAATGACAAGCTCAGATAAAAATAAATCATTGCAACAGTGACCAAATTCTCGTGCAAGCGCGGATATTAACTCGTTGCTCACATAAATACAAAAATAAAATCCTGGTTTCACTTCGTATAACTTGCCATCAACCTTAAGACTAACCGCACATAACGCTATACATCCACGCTTAATACGTATGCCTTTTATCCTTTCAGCTGCCTGGACAGCCATATTTCCACCATACTTTCCATCACCAGCAACCGGCTTGTTTAATATAATCTTATCTTTATCTTCGTATAATATATCCATCTTAACTAATAATTCCAATACTCTTAATCCACTTTGTAAAAAGTACTTTCCACTCACCAGTCTGTGCAAAATCATCACCACAGCCATAACCATGTCCACCTGTTCTGAATATATGAAGTTCAGCACTTACCCCGGCTTTTCTTGCTGCCATATAAAAGCCCACACTGTTCTCAGACAATGTTGTTCTGTCATCATCCGTTTCACATATAAATATTGGCGGCATATCCGGTCTTACAAGCTTATCCGGATTATACTTATGCAGTATCTTTGCCTTACTGTCACTGATTCTCTCAAGCACCTGTTCCTCAGACATATATCTTTTGCCTGCTTCAATACAATCGTCAATACTTATAACCGGATATGAACAAACAGCAAAATCTGGTCTTGCTGATAGTTTATCATATTCATCCTTATACTTATAATCCGCATACACATCACTTTCATACGCTGTTGATAATAACGCTGCCATAAAGCCTCCTGCTGAAAAGCCCATAACGCCTATCTTAGCTTCATCTATACCGAATTCCTGCGCCCTTCCTCTTATAACTCTCATTGCGCGCATAGCATCTATAAGTGGGACATCCTCTGCATTATCATGTTCATCTGATGGAAGTCTGCATTCAAGAACAAATGCAGCTATTCCCATACTATTAAGCCACTTTGCAACATCTTCACCTTCAAAGTTGTATACAAGGCGTCTGAACGCACCGCCTGGAATAATCAATACTGCCGGAATCCTTTGTCTGTCTGTACTGTTACCAATACCATCAGGTATATAAGGAACAATATCCGGATCTGTAATGTTCTGCACTATATGCTTTACTCTTCCATCAGGCATATCTTCAGTGTAATATTTTCTTGTAAGCTTAAGGTTCTGCGAACCCGGAGCCCCATGCTCAAACAGTCTTATCTTGTTTACTGGTGTCTTAAACACCTCATTCTGCGTATCTGTCATATCTACTCCTCCCTGCTCTCAAGAAACAAAAGCTTATTAGCCTGTATGCTCAGCTCATCATAATGCATAAGCATATCACTCTCATCATATTCTTCTGAAATCACTTTATAGCCTTCAAACCTTATAAGATTCTTGAAATATTCTTCCACATCTGCTGTCTGCTTAACAACAACCTCACTGAATGCCACTCCCTCTTCTGACTCCTGAAAATCTGGTCTGTAAAGAAGCTCACCGGTAATTATATTTTCTTTATCGGCTACAAATACAGCTTTGGCATAATATTTGTTACTGTCCGTTGTCGCAAGACGTATTCTTCTTGGTGGTGCCATCGTCTTATCATTCATGGCATTCGCTTTCCTGACTTCTTCTGAATCAAAATATTCCTTTTCAATTATCATATTTAACCTTCTTTCTGTCATATAAATCACTCATAGTTTTACAATATCCAAAACAGGACGATATATTTAAGGTTCTTATGGATATATGTTCTAAACAGGCTTTTGTATCAGGGGAAACTATTTTCCATTTTTTAGCCCCCAAAATGGAATTTATTTTTCACTTTCTTTTCCCCAGTTTTGCATTAAATAAATTCATTTTCTTCTTTTCACCTTGCTTCTTTTTGAAAAATTATATTTCCTTTTTTATGAAGAATTTCGGAAAATTAGATTTGCGTGATACAAAGAAGTAATTGTCTACCTCAATGCTAACTCACATAGTGCTAAACGTCAATTATTTCTTACCATTATATTTCATCTGGTCTGACTTCTGTTGAATTAACTTCACGCACCATCTGCATCATATAATTTTTATTCATATCACCATTATCAGGAACTAATATAAGTTCGTGTATGCTGCTTGGTAAAACATATATCAACTGTTTCATTTGTCCTCCTTTAATTAATACCATGAAATCACCATTTCAAATTAGCCTTCTATATACAGCTTTAAAATGTGTATATGGCTCAAATTTAACTTTTTATGCTTTATATAATTTTATGGAACATTCCTAGTTATATTAATCAGAAGTGTTCCCTATTTTTTACGATTTTTGAATATCAAAAAAGAGAGACATACATTACTGTACATCTCTCTTTTCTGAAATTTATTTTATCTTTGTACTTAAATCCTATTTAGAATTACTACACCATTTAGTACACCATTTACTACACCAATTTACGATAACTTGGTAATCTCTCAAAGTCGCATAAACACTGTATTTTCGGCGTTTTCAAGCACTCCGATTACATTCTATCGTGGAATGTTCTAGTAATAACTGTTGCAAGTGGTAATAATCTGCTCTTTAATATGCTGATAGCATCTTCACTTATAAGTCTTGCACCACTTGTCGCCACCATAACTGGATCAACAACTATATTTCCTGCTTTATACTCTGTAAGCTTATCTGCTATTACCTGAAGCAACCATTCCTGTCTTGACAGCATCCGGATATATATCTGTAAATATACCATCCAGCTGCTCTGATAAAAACTTAGGAGATACCTCCATTATATCTGTTACACCAGTAGTGTTCTGTGCAGTCAGGGCTGTGATTGCACTCATCGCATATACACGATTAGCTGTCATTGTCTTTATATCTGCCTGTATTCCGGCACCTTTTTAGTCTTTATATAATCTATGAGCCCCGCCTGTTCAAGCTTTTTCCTTAATCTTGTAACATTAACAGTCAGCGTGTTATCATCAATAAAGTCATCACTTTCCCAAAGCTTCATCATAATATTATCACGCGAGACTACTTTACCTATATTCTCAAGAAGACTCTGCAGTATACGGTACTCATTCTTAGTAAGTTCAATCTTTTTCCCATTATACGTAAATGTCTGGTCATTCAGGTTAAGTATACAACCGTTATGTTCTATGGATATTCGTACTCTCTGCAAATGAATATGTCCGTCTTAGCATTGCCTGCACCTTAGCTATAAGCACATTGATATCAAAGGGCTTTACAATAAAGTCATCTCCACCCATATTAATAGCCATAACTATGTTCATATTATCAGACATTGATGACATAAATATAACTGGCACCTTTGATATATTATACATAGACTCACCCTGCTTCAATGTGCTTCATTATTGTATTATTATTTACAAGCTATTACGTTAAGTATATATTCATACATTCTCTTAGTTGAAGATATGCTTAAGTGTTCCTCAGTTGTATGAATATCAAAAATATCAGGCCCCATTGATATGCAGTCAAGTCCTTCTATTTTGCCTGCAAGTATACCACATTCAACACCTGCATGAATAGCCTCAATAGTTGGCTTTTTACCATACATCTGTTCAAATATCCTTACCATGTCATCACGCAGCTTAGAATCTTTCTTATATTCCCATGCTGGATATTCACCTGTAAATTCAGCATTTGCCCTGAATGCTTCACTAATGAATTTGATCTGGCTCTTAAGATTCTTTAAAGCAGCCCCTACAGAACTTCTAAGTGAGAATCTAAGACATATACCTGATTCATCTAGTGAAATCACACCAAGATTAAGCGATGTTTCCACAAGATTATCTATATCCTGGCTCATTCTCATTATTCCGTTAGGTAATGCCTGTATAAGTGAAACTGCCCTTGTGCTATCTTCATATGTTACTGCCTCTGTGCTGCAGCCTTCTGATATATCTACAACACACTTTAAGTCTGCATCAGATGTAGCAAACTCTTCTTTTATCTCTTTTGCTGCATTCTCAATAGCTGCTTTAACCTCTGCTGTCTTGTCTGCTGCTACAATAATCTCAGCCATACATTCTCTTGGAATAGCGTTATCCTTTCTTCCACCGTTAAACGCTGCAAGATATACATTATTGTCTGTGATAACATCCCTTAATATTCTTGACATAAGAACATTCGCATTACCTCTGCCTTTATCTATTTCAACACCTGAATGGCCTCCTGTCAGTCCTGATAAAGTAATACTAAGCTTTGTTCCAGTAACCTTATTTTTATCAAGTTTTAGTGTAACTCTGCTACTGCAGCCACCTGCACAGCTTGCAAGCATGATTCCTTCTTCTTCACTATCCATATTAAGAAGCTTTTTGCCCTTTAACATAGATACATCTATGGAAGAAGCACCTTCCATGCCTACTTCCTCAGATACTGTACACACGAACTCAAGACGTGGATGTGCGATACTGTCGTCATCAAGTATTGCAAGTGCATAGGCAACAGCTATTCCATCATCACCACCAAGCGTTGTTCCCTTAGCAGATATGAAATCACCATTTACCTCAAGATCCAGTCCATCCTCATCCATATTCTTATCACAATCAGGTGTCTTCTCGCATACCATATCCATATGTCCCTGAAGTATTATAGGTGCTGCATCCTCATAACCCTTTGAGGCTTCCTTTATTATGATTACATTGTTAAGTGAATCCTGATAATATTCAAGCTTTCTTTCCTTAGCGAAATCAACAAGATAATTGCTGATTTTTTCTTCCTTATATGATGGATGTGGGATATTACATATATCCTCAAAAAAAGAAAATACATTTTTAGGTTCTAATTCAGATAATACTCTCATAACAATGTCTCCTTTAAAATATTTATAATCTACAAATCTATTTTATTCATTTGTTTATCTGCTTATTTATTTGCCTATTTAGCTACTTATTTATCTTGTTCATATATACAATAAACTGATTCTTATGAAGCAGCTTTATAAAATAACACAATCTCTCATACAGCGGCTCCGCTTTATCTCCAAAATGCTCTTTCACAAGCTGTCCTATATCATAAATACTTCTTACACCATCTATGCTATGCCATACAAATGTACCGAAATCATCTAGTTCGATGTAACTATATCTGGGCTTTCGTGCAATAAGCTGCGCTATTCTGTTAAAAATCCCCTTATTGTGTACTTTGACTTCTACATGACCTTTTTTGTTTTCCCTGCATTCGAACAACGAATTATGCTTTGGAACATAGTCTAAGTAATTATCCTTCTGCTTAGCCATAAATCAAGCCTTCTCCTTTAATCCTAGAAAATAAAAATCTGCCGGCAAAATAACCGGCAGACTCATTATAACATATTATTTATTATTTTGTCTTCTTTTCTTTTTTGTTAATAAATGCTACTAATGTTGCAACAAGACATGCAAAGAATACAAGTCCTCCGATATTACCAAGATTAATAATCTTTGATATATTAATAACATCGCCAAGAGTATCTGCACCAACAGGAATAATAGCGAATACCGCTAAAAGGATACCAACCAGTCCTTCACCGGCAATAAGACCTGATGAATAAAGTATTCCCTGATTAACCTTAGTCTTACGCTCTTCTTCTGTAATACCTTTCTTCTTATCAAAGTAAAGTCTTACAAGTCCACCAACCATAATAGGTGTACTTAAATAGATTGGAAGATAAAGTCCTACTGCAAATGGAAGCACAGGTATCTGAAGAATCTCAACTACTATTGCAATTGCAACTCCTGCAAATACAAGTGACCATGGAAGGCTGTTACCCATAACACCTTCAACAACCATCTTCATAAGAGTTGCCTGTGGTGCTGGTAATTCTGTTGAACCATAGCCCCATGCTGCATTAAGTAAATAAAGTACTCCACCAACTGTAATAGCTGATACAGCTACACCAATAAGTTCACCAGCCTGCTGCTTGTAAGGTGTTGCACCTACTATATAACCTGTCTTTAAATCCTGTGATGTATCTCCTGCTATAGCAGCAATTATACATATTACAGAACCAATACTTATAGCCGCAACCATACCCTTCATTCCAATAGTACCTGTTGCCTTAAGAATCGCTGATGAAATAAGAAGTGTCGCAATAGCCATACCTGATACAGGGTTATTGGAACTACCTACTAATCCAACCATACGAGATGATACTGTTGCAAAAAAGAAACCAAATATGATAATGATAATTGCACTAAGAAGATTTACAGGAATAGCTGGGATTAACCACATAATAATAGCAAGTACTCCGATTCCTAATACAACAAACATCATAGGAATATCCTTAGTTAATCTTGATTCTACTCCATCTGCCTTCTTACCATATCCCTTAAGTGCCTGCTTAAATGTCCTTACAATAAGTGGTAATGACTTAATTAAGCTTAAAATACCACCAGCTGCAACTGCACCGGCTCCAATATAACGTACATAATTAGACCATATCTGTGATGGACTCATCTGTGAAACTGGAATAAGTGCTGGTCCAATGATATTATCTCCACCGAATAATGCGATTAATGGCATAATCATAAACCATGCAACAGAACCACCTGCAAGAAGGTATGATGATACCTTAGGTCCACATATATAACCAACTCCTAAAAGTGCAGGTAATACATCTGCACCTACTGCTGAACCCTTATATGGTTTAATTGTAAAATCAACCTCACTTGGGAACACCTTAAGTCCATCTGCTATAAACTTATAAACAGCAGCAATACCAAGACCTGCAAATACTGTGCCAGCCTTAGCACCACCTTCTTCACCTGCAACTAATACCTCAGCACATGCCTGTCCTTCTGGATAAGGTAACACACCATGCTCCTGGACTATCAATGCACTACGAAGTGGAATCATGAATAATACCCCAAGGAAACCACCAATTAATGCAATAAGCGCTATCTCAACTAAAGAAGGCATAGCTGTACCTTCCTCCTGCGCCCACATAAATAATGCTGGAAGTGTAAATATAGCACCTGCTGCAACCGATTCACCAGCAGAGCCAATAGTCTGTACCATGTTATTCTCTAATATGGAATCTCTTCTTAATATAAAGCGGATAATTCCCATTGAGATAACCGCTGCTGGTATGGATGCAGAAACTGTCATACCAACTCTAAGTCCTAAATATGCGTTAGCACCGCCAAATAATATAGCTAATAAAACACCTATAATAACAGATGTAACTGTTAACTCAGGCATAACCTTATCAGCTGGAATATAAGGCTTGAACTCTTTCTTTTCGTTCATACTCTTTCTCTCTTTCTTAATATTCTTATGCAAAAATCGCATATAATATAATATTATTAAAAAAATATAAAAATGTCAAATATCTTTCAGATATAAATTGTAAACCGTAAATAGTAAACATAGCTTTATTCCTATGCAATTCCTGCAATCAGAACTTTGCAAATATATTAGTACTATTCTTAAGATTCTGGGCAATACTCTTGTTTTCTATCATTTTATTGCTGATATTGACTATATCCTCAACAAGATCCTGTGTGCTTATTCTTCAAATTTCACATCCTGAAGATTATCTCTTTGAGCTGTAATTCCATCTGCACACCACTCATAGGTATTTGTAAATATCTCTGGTGTATGAACCGTTTCAAAAAGATAAGTTCGATCTGCATTTCCATAATTGCCAAGAACTTCAAGTAGTTTCTGAATTCCTGCTCCAATACTCTCTCTATTTTCGGCTTTGTCAATTTCTTTTAAAATCCGCAGAATATCTCCTTCTCCTGCAAGGATATTGTAGTTCTGCCTGTTCAATATCCTCTTTCCATAAATAGATGTTCATATCAAGACTCGTCGCATATCCCCTGTCTGTGGAGAATTTTGTCGAATGAAAAGAATCATCCTTGTACATCTGCAAAAGTTCTCTTGTGGTTTATTATCCATCCGCTATAATAACTTACCTTGCCGCTAAGCACCTTCATCTCTCGATCCATCAATTCTCATCGCGAAGCACTGACTGATATCTGTCGGGTAATATACCGGATTTTTACCAGAAGAATAGAAGTCAAATCTATAAGTGACATAATTTCACTGGTAAATAAAATGAATAATGCTACTGAAATTGAATGGGATATAGATAATGAAAAGGTAAGTATTTCATTTAAAAACGAGGATATAAACAATAGTCTCAAAGATTACGCCTTAGATTATAGATGTAAAGATATTAATATAGAAAATGAATCTTCTGATTCTGAAGCAACTTTAACCAGACTTATGCTTATCAACAACAGTCTAAAGTAATTACTAACTATTTATTTTCTATATAATTTCTTACAACAACATATATTTTAATTAAACTTGTCGCAAAATGTTAATTTGCATATATCATGTCTTCAAGCCAAATTTGATGTCGTGAAAATTTAACAGCTAATAAAAAAAATAAAGTGCAGATTCAGTTAGAATCTGCACTCCTTTTTTGTTCAGATTATTATAGCTGGTCCAGTTTTTTTCTCGATTTGGTCCAGATTTGGTCCAGTTTATAAATGAAAATATACTATTTTATGGTAATTTACATTAAACTGATTTTCTTCAAATCTCTCAAACCCGCATAAACACTGTATTATAAAATCTGAAAAAACTCAAAAACAGCAATTACATTCTGTCGTGGAATGTTCTGCTGATAACATCCATCTGCTGTTCCTTTGTAAGGTCGATGAACTTAACAGCGTATCCAGATACACGAATTGTGAAGTTAGCGTACTCTGGCTTTTCTGGATGCTCCATAGCATCAAGAAGCTTATCCTTACCAAATACATTAACGTTAAGGTGATGAGCACCCTGATCGAAGTATCCGTCCATTACGTTAACAAGGTTGTTAACTCTCTCTGAATCATCATGTCCAAGAGCATCTGGGTTCATTGTCTGTGTATTAGAGATACCATCAAGAGCCCACTCATATGGAAGCTTTGTAAGAGAGTTAAGTGAAGCAAGAAGTCCGTTCTGCTCTGCACCGTAGCTTGGGTTTGCACCTGGAGCAAGTGGTGTACCAGCCTTACGTCCATCTGGCATGTTACCTGTAAACTTACCATATACTACATTAGATGTAATAGTAAGGATAGATGTTGTTGGCTCAGAATTTCTGTAAGTATGTCTCTTCTTAATCTTGTCAAGGAATGACTTAAGAAGCCATACAGCGATATCATCAGCTCTGTCATCATCATTACCATACTTAGGGAAGTCTCCCTCTGTCTTAAATGCCATAGCGATACCTGTCTCAGGATCTCTCTCTGATACAGTAACCTTAGCATACTTAATAGCTGAAAGTGAATCTACTACATGTGAGAATCCTGCAATACCTGTTGCAAATGTTCTCTTAACATCTGTATCGATAAGAGCCATCTCAGCAGCTTCATAGTAGTACTTATCATGCATATAATGGATAAGGTTAAGTACATTAACATAAAGATCTGCTAACCAATCCATCATCTTATCAAACTTAGCAACAACTTCGTCATATTCAAGAACATCTGAAGTAACTGGCTTATAAGCTGGTCCAACCTGAACCTTAGACTTCATATCTACACCACCATTGATAGCGTAAAGTAAGCACTTAGCAAGGTTAGCTCTAGCTCCGAAGAACTGCATTTCCTTACCTGTCTGTGTAGCAGATACACAACAGCAGATTGAATAATCATCTCCCCATGTTACCTTCATAACATCATCGTTCTCATACTGGATAGAAGATGTTGTAACTGAGATATGAGCAGCATACTTCTTGAAGTTCTCAGGAAGTCTTGATGAATATAATACTGTAAGGTTTGGTTCTGGTGAAGGTCCCATGTTCTCAAGAGTATGAAGGAATCTGTAATCGTTCTTAGTAACCATAGAACGTCCATCAATACCTGTACCACCAACCTCAAGAGTAGCCCATGTAGGATCTCCTGAGAATAATTCATTGTATGATGTAATTCTTGCGAACTTAACCATTCTGCACTTCATAACAAAATGATCGATAAGTTCCTGTGCCTCAGCCTCTGTAATCTTACCAGCTTCAAGATCCTTATTGATATAGATATCAAGGAATGTAGAAACACGACCTACTGACATAGCAGCACCGTTCTGTGTCTTGATAGCAGCAAGGTAACCAAAGTATAACCACTGAACAGCTTCCTTAGCTGTTGTAGCTGGCTCAGAAATATCATAGCCATATGCAGCAGCCATAGCCTTCATTCCCTTAAGAGCATTAATCTGATCTGAAAGCTCTTCTCTTAACTGGATAACATCGTTAGTCATAACTCCGCATCCACAGTTAGCCTTATCCTCTTCCTTGCACTTAATAAGATAATCAATACCATAAAGAGCAACTCTTCTGTAATCACCTACGATACGTCCACGACCATATGTGTCTGGAAGACCTGTGATGATATGAGATCTTCTTGCAGCTCTCATCTCTGGTGTATAAGCATCGAATACACCCTGGTTATGTGTCTTATGATATTCTGTGAAAACCTTGTGTAATTCAGGATCTGGTGTATAACCATAGTTCTCGCAAGATTCCTCAGCCATCTTAATACCACCATATGGCATAAATGCTCTCTTAAGTGGCTTATCTGTCTGAAGACCTACTACCTGCTCGAGATCCTTCATTGATTCATCTATATATCCTGGGCCATAAGCTGTAAGACCTGTAACTACCTTAGTTTCCATGTCTAAAACTCCGCCCTTAGCTCTCTCTTCCTTCTGAAGCTCCTGTAATTTTCCCCAAAGCTTATTAGTTGCTTCTGTTGGACCTGCAAGGAAACTCTCATCTCCATCATAAGGTGTGTAATTGTTCTGAATGAAATCTCTTACATTGATTTCTTCTTTCCAAAGTCTTCCCTTGAATCCAGCCCACTGTGTCTTCTCAACCATTTGAATTGATCCTCCTTAAATATAATATATTTCAATGTACTCTTTAAGAAAATGTATTGTATTTTCTTTTGTACACTGTATACAATTTTGGTTAAAATAAAAATTGCCATGCTTTATAGGATACTTATTGTTCCTATAAATATACATTGACAAATCCATAACAATTCAACCATGATTACTCTAACATGCTTCAGATAATAAATCAATAGATTTGTCAAGAGTATTTAATTTTGTACAATTTAAGGAGAATACTTTTTGAATATTCTCCTTAAAACAATACAGTATCCAAGCGCTATTCCAGCGATTTTGATACTTATTTACCAATAAATTCCATCACCTGTCCTTCACTTATAAAACCTACGCTCTTTGCAACGCATTCACCATTCTTGAATAAAAGAAGCGTAGGGATAGACATAATATTATATTTCTCTGCTACTGATGATTCTTCATCCACATTAATCTTAACAATCTGTACATCGTCAACCTTCGCTGCAACCTGTTCAAGAACTGGTCCTAACATCTTGCATGGGCCACACCAGTCTGCCCAGAAATCTACAAGCACAGGCTTATCTGACTTAAGTACCTCATTATTAAATTCACTTGCTTTAACATGCTTAATTTCCATAGTATATCTCTCCTTATCTTTTATTTGCAGACTTTAATAATAATTATTTCATATTTCTTCGCATATATTCAAATCTTTCTCTTCTCATCTCTACAAGCATCTGGCTAATATTCCATTTCTTATTAGCATCTGTTAATACTGCCTTGAATGTTACACCAGTATTCTTCTGCCTCATTTCAAAAAGAAGCCTGTCCATATGCTTATCTGTTACATCACAGAATATGACAAGGCTTTCCTTATCCTCCTGTGAATGATATCCTGCCACATCTGATGGTATGCCTTTTACCTCCGCAGCAAGCTCCGCCAATGTCTTATATGAATCGGATTCATTAATAAATCCAGAAACAATCCGCATATTAGATGCTGCTTTAATAATATACTGTGGTTCTTTAACATTATACAATAATATCTTTTCTGGCATTATTTATCCCTCTTTGCCTTTCTGCTAACAATAATCTCTTTAATCTCGTTAATAGATTCTTTATGTACCCTTGAAACGGCATTAGGATTTCTCTTAATAATACTTGTAATATGTCTGTATCTTCTGTCTGCCTTTTCTGAAAGCTGTTTTCTTTCTTCAGCAACTGCTTCCATAAACTGTTCTTTTTTCTTGTTAAACTCTTCTTCCGCAAATGTAGCTGTAATCTCCATTCGTCTTGCATACATCTGGAGCTGCTCATTCTCTTTAGTAAACTTCTCCAGTGTAGCCTTGAGATCCATAGCTTCATTAATAGAAACAGCAAAGTCTGCTGCCATGTATATCGCCAAAACTACAGCAATAATATCTGCAATAGTCTTAGGTATCATAAGTACAACTGCTTCAATAGGCTTATGAATTACACATACAAGCAGGATTGAAAAAGCCCCCCACGCAAGAGATATAAAGAAACATATATGTCCTTTAAAATTAAGCGGAAGATTACTATAGTCCCAATATCTTACTCCAAAAAGCTTTTCCATACAGCATCCTGTGCAGAATTCAAGTATTGTAGATGAAACCATGCCAAAAAGAAACACCAATGGCACAATATCTTTCACTGCAATCGTACTAATCAATATAACAATTGCACCTGAACCATATATTGGCAGGAATGGGCCGTGTAAAAAACCTCTGTTTACCCATTTCCTTTTTCTGACAGAGACATAACAGCATTCCCATACCCAGCCAAGGAAACAATATATAAAGAAAAAAATCAGCCACTGTGAAACAGTGTAATATCTCATACGCATACCTCCAGTTTAACCAGACAAGAATGCGTCCAGACAGGTTACTTCAGGGTTTCACAGAATTTATGCATTATAAAGGTTCTTCTTGCCCTGCTAATCTCAATACAATTACCATCCGCAATTCTTGCAAAGTTATTCTTAATATTAGTTATATGGAATAAATTGACAATAACAGACTTATTAATATAATAAAATCCATCTGAAAAAAGCAGCTCATAAATCTCAGATAAACTACAGTATAACTCAACAGCTCCCAACTCTCTTGAATACATAGTAACCCTTCTGCCACTTCTTGCAAAATACATAATATCTGTAATTCTCACCTTATATACCTGTCTTGTTGAACGGTATACAAAATAAATTCCCTCCTGGTTCTTAACCACACTTATCCTCAAGTAAATATTCTCCTCTCATATGTAATTAACATCTTCATAAAATGCATACGTTAATTATATATGATATACAAATTATTTCAATGGAATAATTCGGTGTCTATATACCTAATTAGGTCTAAAAATCTACATCTGGTAAACAATCTTTCCTGAGCATATAGTATAATGCACTTTACCCGGAAGTTCCCATCCAATAAATGGACTATTAGAAGCTTTTGAAGCAAAATCTTCTTTTCTTACTGTCCATGTTTCTTTTTCTCCAAAAATAACAAGATCTGCCGGGGCTCCCTTTGTTACACTTCCTGGAACCATTCTATAGAACTCTGCCGGGTTCTTACTCATTAATTCCATCAGCTTCATAAGAGATATATGTCCAGGTTCTACAAGAGATTTAATTCCCAAAGCCAGAGATGTCTCAAGACCTATTATTCCACTAGGAGCACTCTCTAATGGTTTTGCTTTTTCCTCCTCACTGTGTGGTGCATGATCAGTCACAATCATATCTATTGTACCATCTTTTATTCCTTCAATTATCTTAGCTCTGTCGTCTTCTGTCCTTAATGGAGGATTCATTCTTGCGTTAGTTCCATACTTAAGAACAGCATCTTCTGTAAGGGTAAAATGATGTGGTGTTGCCTCTGCATGTACATCTGCTCCTAATTTCTTAGCAGTTCTTACAAGTTCAACAGAATTTCCTGAGCTTATATGCTGTATACATACTGATGCTCCTGTGTGTAATGCAAGCACACAATCCCTTGCAACCATTACATCTTCTGCTGTTGATGAGGCACCACCATATCCGAGCTGCTCTGCAACTTTACCCTGATTAACCCCAGATTTTATGATAAACTCTGGATCTTCTTCATGAAGACTTATTGGTAAATCAAGCTCTGCTGCCTTCTTCATGGCCATAATAAGTACATGCTCATCCATAATTGGAATTCCATCATCTGTGAAACCAACTGCACCTGCATCTGCAAGAGCATCCATATCTACAAGCTCTGTTCCTTTTAATTCCTTGGTTACAGCAGCTGTCTGCATAACATGTATTCCTGTAGTCTCACCCTTCTTCTGTATATAGTCAAGAGTCTCTATATTATCTACAGCAGGTTTAGTATTAGCCATACATACTACACTTGTAAAACCACCTCTTGCCGCTGCAGCAGCACCTGTTATTATATCCTCTTTATAAGTAAATCCAGGATCTCTGAAATGAACATGCGTATCCATAAGACCAGGCGCAACCACCAGTCCAGTTGCATCTATAACTGTAACATTATCTGTCTCATCAATACTAATATCATGTCCAACTTCTTCAATAATATTATCTTTAATAATAATATTCATAATCTCATCAGTTCCTGTTACAGAATCAACTACACGTCCATTCTTTATAAACATAGTTGGTGAAGCTTCTGACTTTTCATCTTCATCTGCTCCTACATTCTCATCAAGATTCACATTTTCATCGGATTTCCCAGCTTCAACACGGTCTGCTTCCTGATTAAGTCTTGTTCCACATTCTGAACAGAATAGTGAATCCAAATTATTATCAGCACCACATGACGGGCATATCTTTACCTGAATATTCTCTTCTTTGCTCTCTATATTCTGTTCTTCTGTATTAACAACAGCCTCAAGTCTTGAGCCACATCCTATGCAGAATAATGCATCTGGTGTTGTGCTATGCATTCCACATACAGGACATATCTTTTCTGGCTGGTTATTATTCACATATGTATTATTCTGTTCTTGAACAGATGGCTGAACCGGATCTGAATAAACTGATGGCTGTGAATATACTGGTGTTTCATACATAGCAGGAGCAGGCTGCACAGATACTGGTGAAAATGGGACCTGCTGATATACCTGCTGTGGTATAACGCCTCTGTTTACTGGTGCTATATCTATAGAATCTGCATACTCATCTAATATATCCCATGTCATATTCTCTGGATGCTTCAGAAACTCTCTAAGTTTCACCATGAATGACACATCTGTATTCGCTGGTATTCTCATCATGCTAAGAACATCCTCCAGAAACATATTAAAAAACAATCCATTCTGGTATCCATCCACAGGATAATACATGAACAAAGCTTTTCCTGTCGTTGATTCAACAAGAACAGTATCCATAGAAACTAACACATTACCATATTCCATGTTATATGCAGACATTCCGGATAACGCCTTAACGCTGCTTTTCATAAATACTGAAAATGTATGCTGGTCAATAACTCTGTTCTTAAAAAATTCCTTAGCTGTTTCATATCCTGCTATACCATATTCAGCAGAGAAACTGCTTCCATCTGATGTTATATAAAAAGGCAGAAATCCTTCAACTTCTGTTTTTGAAAGTAATTCAGCCATACTATGATTAAGCTGTTCACCTTTAGTACTCTTAACTTTGACACTTACCTGATTATTCTTGGAAACAACCCTTACTTTCCCCATAATAAATCCTCACTTTCTAATATTATAGCCTTATTATAGATATATTGTTTATTATACATCATAACTGCTCTGTGTGTCACTCAAAAGTAACTATCTTGGACTTTCTTCGAAATAATCCATTAACAAATACAAGTACATGCTCCTTATATGTAATAGAATCCCTTGAATACATAAATGGTTCTTCCCTGTACAACAGACACTTATATCCCTGCTTAATATATTCAGACAACGACGATAAAGCCTTTTTATGAATAACATCACGTTGTATATCTTCCTCTGTTGTAAATGTCCTGTCCGGATATATTGACGCAGCTTCTCTTAACTCACTTATTATTGCATCTACCAATTCGGCATGCTTCTTACCACATAACATTCTGGCAATTACCCTGCTTTTAATTGACGTTGGCTTTCTTTTATAAGAAATAAGCATTCTCTCCATTGAATAATCCTCTGTCGCATCTGCAAGTTCTATAAGATAATCAACAGCTTCCTCATAAACACAATCAGGATAAGGCACATAATATCTTTCTGGTACAGACCTGTACTGCTTAATCGGCGGAAAGTCTGCCAGTTTCATAAGAAGCATTTCCTTGTCACTGCATACTTCATCACCGAGATATCTGTATTTATCCCTTATATCTGCAAGCTGATACTCTAACTGTCTAAGATACTCATACCCATCTATCCAAAAATGCCCCATACTCCCATAATTAAATAAATGCGTTCTGAGCTTTAACTCTTTAAATCTTATAGTAAATGTATTCTCTCCACCCTGATTAACTATAAGCATATATCCATCCTCAAGGCGCTGCAAATCTGGAATCTGCTCTGCATCAGTATTAATATAATTGCCTGTCATAATTGAATCTGTGAATGTAAGAAAACTTTCTACAGCATCATTCATAAGATATGCCACAGACCAGTCATTATCATCTTCTATATGCACAGGATAAAATACGTTCAATTGAAATATCTGTTCCAATTTCACAAATGTATCATAGTCATTCTCTCTTACATCTTTAAATACATCTTCCAATATATAATCCATCAAATACACATTCCTTAATAATATTGCGTGTTACTGAAACTCTGTTACATGCTTTCTCATCCATAAAGGCATCAGATTTCTCTGACATTCTGTATTACGCCTCTGCTTAATTGCAATAGCCTCAAAAAAAGTCTTCCACATATCTGTGTATTCATCTTCCATATTCTCTGTTTTCTGTAACAAAAGCATATCTTCGTCTGTGAAATTCCTGATATACATACTATTATTAACCGGATGAACTACTGCTTTCTTTCTGTTATCATCAATAATCATCCAGTTCTCCGATGGCATTCTGTCAGCAAAGTGCAACGAAACCTCATATATCACATCACTCTTAGGTTCAAGATGACATACGTATACCTTTCCCTGAATAGAATTAAATCTTGCGAATTCTGTAAAATATCTTGTTTCATGCACAACCCTTCTCCGTATATCCTTAATTCTTGTAACTGCCAGATCCGTTCTCATATATGCTATATCTGAGCCAGCTTTGAATCCGCTTATAAGAAATCTGTATGCCGCATCCAATGCATCCTTCTCATATGATAAACAGGCGTAATATACACATGCATAAGCCTCGTTGGAAATCTTTTTCTTTATTGAACGAACTACCTTCTTATATTCTTCCTCGTCATACTCTACATGAACATATTCGTCAAATAAAGATGGCTGTTCTTCTCCACGCTTCTCAAGTCTAACACATCCATGTCCCACTTTCAAAGCCTTCTCCCACGCCTGATATATACAACACATCATATCTTCAAATCTGTCTTCACATGTAAATATATACATACTGTCATCCTCCACATTCAAAAAAGTGACAACTGTTCATATCTTTCATTCTGATGAACCACCTTCCAATTATCTTTATGATTATCCTCTGTCAAACACTTTGTAATATATGATTCCTCTATCGGTATTCTATACATCATTCTTCCATTGCATGTTATAAAATAATGTGCCCTCTTAAGTACAACGCCCAGTTTCTTTAATATATCAAAATCAAGATGTGCATATCTTCTTGTCTGCACAATTCTCTTAGCAGACTTAGGTCCAACCCCTGGTATTCTCAAAAGCATGTCATATGATGCATTCTGCACCTCAACAGGAAACTGTCCAAGATGTCTTATAGCCCAGTCACACTTAGGGTCTAATTGTTCATTGAAATTCGGTCTGCTCTCAGACAGTAATTCATCTGCCTGAAATCCATAAAATCTGAGAAGCCAGTCTGCCTGATACAATCTATGTTCTCTGAGAAGCGGAACTGCCGCGTCAAGCTTCGGCAACGCCGAATCCTCATTAAGTGGTATATAAGCAGAGTAAAACACCCTCTTCAAGTCATAATTCTTGTACAAATGCTGTGTTGTTCTTATAAGTGTAAGATCAGTTTCTGGTGTTGCCCCTATTATCATCTGGGTACTCTGCCCTGCCGGTGCAAACGGTCTGTTAATCCCCATACCTCGTGCAACCGCTGGTAACGAAAGCTTATCTCCTGATTCCAATGCAGCTCTTTCTGTTCCAGATAAAGCAGACTGTCCTGAACCTGTCTGAGAGTTAAATATACTTCCAGACAGATATCTGTTGATACTGCTTCTTTCCATCCTTGCATCTTTTCCCATAGCAATCCTGTTAGCCGCAATTGTCCCTGTCATCTTCTCCATAGGTTCAAGAATAGTCTTAAAATTCTTATTAGGAGCAAGCTTTGATAGACTCTGCGCTGTAGGCAGTTCAAGATTAATACTCACCCTGTCTGCCAGATATCCCGCCCTTGACAATAATTCATCCGGAGCTCCTGGTATTGCCTTAACATGAATATATCCATTAAACCTATACTTAGTTCTTAAACATAATAGTGTCTCACATATTCTTTCCATTGTAAACGCTGGATTCTTTAATACTCCAGAACTTAAAAACAATCCTTCAATGTAATTACGCTTATAAAATTCTATAACAAGCTGGCACAGCTCATCCGGTTCAAAGGTAGCCCTTGGCACATCATTAGAACATCTATTCATACAATACTTGCAGTCATATACACAATGATTAGTCATCAGAACCTTCAAAAGAGAAATGCATCTGCCATCTGTCCCAAAACTATGACACACGCCGCATGCCACACTGTTTCCAAGGAAGCCTTCCTTTCCCTTCCTGTCTACTCCACTTGACGTACATGCAACATCATACTTGGCCGCATCTGCCAGAATCTGTAACTTCTCCATAGTTGTTAAATCAGATATTAATTCGAACATACGTTCATTATAAAACATTTGTTCGTAATGTCAATATGTTTTTAATAAAAAAGACGGGCGCACTTAATTTAGTACGCTCCGCCTTTTTCATAACAAATGCATCTACTATTTTCCTTATTGTGGCCAGTTCTTCCGGGTCACACATCTTCAATGCGTCAATAATATCTATGCTTGCTTTATTTCCTCTCATATTCCCCAGCATAAGGTAATCCGGTGTAACATTAAGATAATTACATATATCAACCAGCAACGTTATACTGCAGTTGGCCTTGCCACCTTCAATATTAGAAAGATATGTCTGCGACACGCCCAGTTCCTTAGCCATCTCTGTCTGTTTGATGTGCATTTCTTTTCTTCTTTGTTTAAGTCTTGTTCCAATATTAATAATTCGTTCTTCCATAACTTCCTCATACGAATTTTCTCAAATTACTGATAAAACTTAATATTATTTTCTGATCTTTCTCTGACATACTGTCAAAAATATAATCAAGAAGTCTGTCTCTGACATCATACAGATTAAGAAACATTGATGGTAAACATCCATACTGCTGATAAAGTCTTATCAAAACCATTGCATCTGGAAACTCTTTGTTATTCTCAATTTTACTATATTTGTATCTTGATATACCAAGATTATCTGATATGACCTGTTGGTCTGTTATATCGTTAACATCTCTTATACATTTTAACATTGAATCTTTAGTAGAATCTTTATCAACAGCTCTCAGCAGCTGTATATCCTTTACTATTTCATCTGAAAAACTATCTAACTTCTGCTCACACATATAGAGTACATGTTCGCTTACCACTTCTCTGACATATTCCTTCTTGGATTCGTCTCCAAATGTATCTATTTCAGAAGAAATCACATGTCTGCAAGGCTTTTCATCCACATCGACCAATAGTTTATCTATATCAGCTCCTGAATCCCACAACTTCTTTAAATCAGTCCCTGATACCATACTTCTTCCGGATTCCCTATTGGAATATTCTGGTGTCGTCATGCCAACTCTTTCAGCCATTGCACTCTGGTCATAATTCTTCATTTTTCTATCTATGCTCATTCTTTTGCAAAATGCTTTGTAATAATCCGTATACTCCATAGCAACCCCTATACATTAGTATGATTACTATTTAATTTTAGTATACGCATCTTTCGCACATATATATCGTTTGTTGCGAATTAGAATAGTATAAATGTTTATGTATGATTAATGATAATATTTTAATTTTACCATATTAATTGTTTTTTGTTAGTGCTTAAAATAATATTCATCACAGTTTATAATTTTATTCCGTTTTTAATCTAAAATACATTTAAGACATTCAAAACAACAGTTGAGACATAGTGTATTTAAAAATATTTAACAACAAAATATAATAATAACTATCTCAGGAAGGAGGAAAAATTATGAAGAGAGCAATTAAATCCACATTAAGCAAAGGCGTTACAGCTGTGCTTAATCGCACATTAACTTCTAGTGCTAATGCTTCATCAAGCTATGTATACAACCAGCCTGTTGAACCTGCATCCTTGAAGAAGTTTAAGAAAACAAAATAATGCTTGAAAAGTTTTCTAGAAACGCCGCAGTATGGTTAATTAATATAGGACTGCTGGTTGAAACTGACATAGATTTATACAGTTATGCAATTAAAAATTTATTTTTGATTATTAATCCGACAATTATTTTCACAATATACTGTATAGCATCACATAAAATTCTCCTTGGACTTTTAGAAATGTTTTCTTTTCTGCTCATAAGAAAATATAGTGGTGGTTATCATTGTCAATCTTCAACCAGTTGTCTTATATTATCTACTATTATGTTAATATTTATGGCATGGATGTCTTCACAATTGCGTCCTTCTTTGCTTGTTCTTATTATTTTGTTATTATGCGATCTGGAATTAAGTATAAAAGGACCTGTAATATCAAAGAATCATTATGTATCATCTAAAGAAATAACACACTATCACAAGTTCATGTTATTAATATTATGTAGTTATAATATTTTGTTCTTTGTATTATGGATGATTGGGTTAGAGCACTTTGCAAGCTGTCTGGCTATAGTTATAATTATATGTTCAGTTTCCCATATTATATGTATGTTTGGGAAGAATAAATCATTATATTATTAAGGCTAATTTCTTTATCAATATAGTGTAACCCTTTCAGGTTACGCTATATTTTTTTCATTAAGCAATATGATTTTTATAGTAAACTCTCTTTTTGTTTCATCATATTCTTCAATATGACTTCCTTTATATTTATCAACAATATTGTATATACTTTTCATTCCATAACCATGCTTTTTCTCTGTATCTTTCTTTGAAGAAATATATCTTCCATTAATCTTACGCGGTGCTTTAACCGCTGAATTTCGTACAATAATTATGATAAAATCATTTTTTCTTTTCACAATAAATTCAATATATGGTTTTATATCTTTTTTGCAATATTCAGCAGCCTCAAATGCATTCGACAATAGATTTCCAAATAAAGCTACTATATCTGTTGAGTCCATAACCTCTACTGTATCAGGTCTTATATCTGCAATTAAATCTATGTTATTTTTCTCACATGATTCCATATATTGACTGACAAGTCCATTAAGAATATTACTGTTGGAGAAGCTTGTCCGCCTTCGCATTTTATATTGATTCATAATATCAATAATATATTTCTTCAGCTCATTATCACTACCTATGTCCAACATAGTATTAAGATGATTATTCATATCATGCCTTAATATTTCCAAACTCTCATTCTTTTCATATTCAAGTTTGTAATATCTTGCATCTGCCCTTTCTTTTTCAAGCTGTATTTTTATCATCGCATTTTCAGCATTTCTTTCATTAACTTTAATATTAACAAATAGCACTAAAATATCTGCCAGAATCAATATTATCATACTCATTACCATACAGACTGCTTCTGTCTGACTAATCAAAGAATTCATTCCTACAACATAATATGTAATAAAAACCATTAACGATGAAATTAATGATACTATGAATAAGACTATTGGCAAATCGTCTTTATATAAATCTTTTCCTACATTACTTCTGTTCTTTATAAGGACCATTACCTGAATAAACAGGAAAAATACTGTTTTACATAAACATACTACAATAATATTAGTTACAACTCCATTTCCTTTTACATCACAGACTCCTACAAGATATTGGATAATATAAAATACTGTTAGTTCTGATAATGCCATCATTGCATTATATATCAACGCCCAAAACACTGCTACTTTCTTACTTATATTAAACAACCATACTATAAGCAAAAAATAAACCACATTATTAACTGTTGTAACAACATATATATTATCTGTCAGAAATACCCCAAACATTACAGCATGGCCTGACAGCATTATAAGTCCCGTAATCCAGTTCTTATATCTGCGTTCATACATTTGTGACATGCTCATCCATAATATTATTGCTTCTACAATGTGAGCAAATGCATAACTTATAACTATTTCCATATACAATTACTCCTGTCCAGCAAGATATAATAATACCTTCTGCTTAAAATCTGTTCTCTTCTCTCTTGATATATCAATCGGTTCTTCTCTTCCCTTAAGTTCTACACGTTTATCAGTAAATCTGACTACCCTGTCAATATTAACAATACATGACTTGTTAACAAGAAAAAACTTATCTTCATCAAGAACATTTTGCCAATATGAAAGGCTTTTAAGACTTGTATATAATTCTGTGTCTGTGCGTATGTATCTTTTTCTTACCAGTGACTCTATGCATATAATCGAATCCTGTTCAATAATTGTATTGTTACCGTTATATTCTATATTGACTTTCTTACTCTGATGCTTATTGCACAATAATAACGCTTTCTGAAGACCGCGCATAATCACAGGTCTTTCCAGTGGTTTATTAATATACCTGAAAACTCCCTCGTCCATTGCATCATCAAGATAGCCCATATACGAAGTTATTATGAATAACACAATATTCTTGTTATTATTTCTTAAACATTTTCCAGCTTCAATTCCATTAATTCCGTCCATCTCAACATCAAGAAATGCAATGTCAATCTTTTCATTATTCTTAGCCGCTTCATCACCGCTGTTATATTCATAGACTTTGTAATCTGTTATCTTATGCTCAGCAAAGAATTCATCCACATATTTTCTTATCATATCAACATAAAGCTTATCGTCATCACATATTAATATATTCATGCATTATCCTCTTCACTCAACTAATTAATAATTTTATTATATCAAAATGTTTAAAAAAACGACAGAAATTTCTTTCTGCCGTTTTTCTTAACATATATATTATCAATCTAAGAAGCCTGCTCAAACTGCGAATTATAAAGGTCAGCATAGAAACCGTTCCTGGCAAGAAGTTCATCATGAGTTCCCTGCTCAACAATATCTCCATCCTTCATAACAAGTATCACATCAGCATCTTTGATGGTTGAAAGTCTGTGTGCAATAACGAAGCTTGTTCTGCCCTTCATCAGGTTATCCATAGCCTTCTGGATTCGCTCCTCTGTTCTTGTATCAACAGAAGATGTTGCTTCATCAAGAATAAGGATTGGATTATCTGCAAGGATTGCTCTTGCAATTGTAAGAAGCTGCTTCTGTCCCTGTGAGACATTGCTTGCGTCCTCGTTAAGCTCACAATCATAACCACCCGGAAGAGTCTCAATAAAGTGATGGGCGTTAGCTGCCTTGGCTGCTGCAATAACCTCTTCATCAGTTGCATCAAGCTTTCCGTATCTGATATTCTCCATAATTGTACCCTTATAGAGCCATGTATCCTGAAGAACCATTCCAAATGCGTCTCTTAGTTCTCTTCTGTTGAAATCCTTAACATTATGTCCGTCAACAAGAATAGCTCCATCATTAACATCATAGAATCGCATAAGCAGCTTAACAATAGTGGTCTTACCTGCACCTGTCGGTCCTACGATAGCAACCTTCTGTCCAGGCTTAACATTTACACTGAAATTCTTGATGATAGTCTGGTTCTCATTGTATCCGAATCTTACATGCTCGAAATCAACCTCACCCTTAATTCCTTCTGTAGAAACAGGATTCTTAACAGTCTGGTCTTCCTCTTCTTCATCAAGAAATTCAAATACTCTCTCAGAAGCTGCTGCCATAGACTGTACCTGATTGATAACCTGGGCAATCTGCTGGATTGGCTGAGTGAAATTCTTCACATACTGGATAAATGCCTGAATATCACCGATTGTTATAACATTTTTAATAGCAAGAAGACCGCCGGTTAATGCGACGCATGCGTAACCTAAGTTACCTACAAACATCATGATTGGCTGCATCATTCCTGAAAGAAACTGTGACTTCCATGCTGAACCATAGAGGACATCATTAGTCTTGTTAAATGAATCAACCATATCCTTTTCTTTATTAAATGACTTAACAATCATGTGTCCGCCATAAGTCTCCTCAATCTGTCCGTTAATATGTCCAAGGTACTCCTGCTGTGTTTTGAAATATCCCTGTGACTTCTTAACAACGAAAGAAACAAGTCCGACTGATATTGGCAGAATTATAACCGCAATAAGTGTCATAAGTGGTGAAATGCTTAACATCATAACAAGAACACCAATCATAGTAGTTAAAGATGTAATGATTGTTGTAATACTCTGGTTAAGTCCCATTCCAAGTGTATCAACATCGTTAGTAATTCTTGATAACACCTCACCATATGTCCTGCTCTCGAAATACTTCATTGGCATACGGTTGATTTTCTCACTGATTTCTTTTCTTAATCTGTAGCAGACCTTCTGTGTAATGCCTGTCATTATCCAGCCCTGTACAAAGTTAAATACTGCACTTGCGGCATACAGACAAAGCACGAATATAAGAATTGTTCCAATCTTTCCAAAGTCAATTCCGCCAGTTCCGCCGATTTTCTTCACAAGACCTTCTGACAAAGCTGTTGTCGCCTTACCAAGAACCTTCGGACCTACAACAGAAAATACTGTTGAGCATACAGCCATAACTGCAACAAATATTATCGCAATCTTATAGCTTCCAATATATCTTATAAGCTTTCCTATGGATCCTTTGAAATCCTTGGCTTTCTCAACAGGTGCCATTCCTCTTCCCGGAGGTCCCATTCTTCTTTTCGGTGGCATTTTGATATTTTTATTATCTTCCATACTGACTAGGCCTCCTTTCCAAGCTCTTTAGCAGAAAGCTGTGAACTTGCAATCTGCTGATATGTCTCACATGTCTTCATAAGTTCTTCATGCGTTCCCTTGCCAACAATCTTACCATCATCCATAACAAGAATCTGATCTGCATGAAGGATTGTGCTGATTCGCTGAGCTACAATAATAACAGTGGCATCAGACACATTTGCAGCAAGCTCCTTACGAAGAATTGCGTCAGTCTTTAAATCAAGTGCTGAAAAACTGTCATCAAATATAAACACTCTTGGGTGCTTTGCTATTGCTCTTGCAATCGAAAGTCTCTGCTTCTGACCGCCTGAAACATTAGTACCGCCCTGTGCTATAGGACTGTCATACTTCTCAGCCTTATTATCAATGAACTCAGTTGCCTGTGCAATCTGTGCTGCCTTAACGACATCTTCATCGCTTGCATCAGGATTACCGAATCTTAAATTACTTGCAATAGTACCAGAGAAAAGCATTCCCTTCTGAGGCACGTAACCAAGCTCACTTCTTAAGTCATGCATAGAGATATTTCTTATATCATGACCATCAATAGTAATGCTTCCTCCTGTAACATCATACAATCTTGGAATAAGATTAACGAGCGTTGACTTTCCACAGCCCGTACTTCCTATAATTGCTGTAGTCTTACCCGGCTCTGCTTTAAATGTAATATCCTCAAGTGCGTTCGCTTTAGCACCCGGATACATGAAATTTACATGATTAAACTCAACTACACCCTTTGCAGACTCAATTGTCTCAGGATTCTCAGAGTCTTCTATTGAAGAATGTGTATTAATAACTTCATCTATACGGTCAGCTGCAACCATCGCTCTTGGAAGCATTACAGACATCATTGTAAGCATAAGGAATGACATAACTATAAGCATCGAATATGTTATAAATGCAGTCATAGAACCTACCTGCATAACTCCGGCATCAATTCTGTGTGCGGCAACCCACACGATAAGAACTGATAAACCATTCATAATAAGCATCATGCTTGGCATCATGAATGTCATTGTTCTGTTAGTAAAGAGCATTGTATTAGTAAGCTTTTTATTAGCTTCGTCAAATCTTTCCTCTTCCTTCTTCTCTCTTCCAAAGGCTCTTATTACAGAAAGACCAGTAAGAATCTCTCTGGATACAAGATTGACATTATCAACCAGCTTCTGCATAAGCTTGAACTTAGGCATCGCAATTACCATAAGAAGCATTACAAATGCAATGATAACAACAACAGCCATAACTATAACCCAGCCCATGCCGGCTCCTGTTCCAACAACCTTTATAATTCCTCCGACGCCAAGAATTGGTGCATACAGAATCATTCTCAGCATAATAACCGTAACCATCTGAACCTGCTGTACATCATTAGTTGTCCTTGTGATAAGTGACGCTGTAGAGAATTTGTCCATCTCAGCATTAGAGAATCCCATGACATTAGAATACAGTTTTCCTCTCATATCTCTTGCAACGCCTGCACCAACTCTTGATGCAAGGAAACCTATACATACAGAAGTAACCGCCATAAGAAGTGCCATGGCAACCATCTTAAGACCAGCTGCCCACAGATACTTAGTCTGGATAGAATCCATGTCCATTCCTGCCTTGGCATCCATGCTCTTTGCATAAGCAACGCCCATAGACGAAACAAGAGTCTTTCCCATGGTATCAATAGTCTTCTGGAATTCGCTTCGCATAGAAAGGATATCGTCTTTACTCATAGCCCCTGCACTATACATTGCCTTCACTATCTGTCTCATATCCACACATATAGTTTCAACCTCATTACCATCCGAATCTTCCATCATCTGTGTAAATGTAATGAGTTCCACACCCATAGATTTTCCAATATCTTCTACCGAAACATTTGCAAGCTGTTCTTCACTTACATGCATCTGCTCTGCCATACGGCTTTTGAATGCACTTTCAGTCACTGAAGACATCTGATTATTAATTATAAGTGCGGTAAAAAGCGTGTCATCTAAATCAGTCTTATTCTTAGAACCTTTGACACTTAATTCATAGACATTATCATCTTCATTATAAGAATACGACTGTTCCCACAGCTGTGCTTCTTCCTCTGTCATAAAAAGCTTCGCAGTGTCATATTCTTCCTTGGTAATCTTTTCTGGCACAGTATGCTCTATGCCTCCATTCTGTATACCTGTATCAATGATATCTGAAGTATACGCAGGAAGCGACAAGTCACACACTGCCTGAACGATAAGCAGCGCAAATACCAGCACTATCGACTTCCAGTATGGCAGCACATTTTTAATAATTCTGCTCATAAACATTCTCCCATCTTTATTGATAAATATTTTCAAAAAATCTGCTTTCAATAATAAATAAGCGTTTTTTATAATATCACTGATTTTCATCATAGTAAATTAATGTCAAATGTATTTTATAAATAATTTATAAAGAATGTTTGAATAATAACAATATATATGTTATTATACGCGCGAACGTCATCCGTTTTTCGGAGATGTATCTTAACAAGCCGGAAGGGCTGCATACCTTTCCGCAAAGGAGACAATATGAATACTATTAATGCAACTCGAACTTCTGCAACGAAGTTCAACACTAAGTACATGGTGGAGCTGGCACTTATGGTTGCGGTCATACTCGTTATGTCACTGACCCCATTAGGCTACATCCGTACCCCTGGACTTTCTATCACCCTTTTAACTGTTCCTGTAGCTGTAGGTGCTATCATCTTAGGACCTGTCGGCGGTTTAATCTGTGGTCTGGCATTCGGACTTACAAGCTTTTATCAGTGCTTCGTTGGAGGCGCAATGGGAACTGTTCTTCTCGGAATCAATCCATTTGGTACATTTGTAACAACAGTAGTAACAAGAACTCTTGAAGGCTTCCTTACAGGACTTATATTCAAGGGACTTCATAGTATTAAGGGAGTTAAGAAATTTTCTTATTATATAGCAAGTCTTTGCTGTCCTTTACTTAATACTTTATTATTCATGAGTTCACTTGTTCTCTTCTTCTATAATACAGATTATGTACAGGCCTTCGTTACTGCACTCGGAGCTAAGAACCCACTTATATTCGTAGTATTATTTGTTGGTGTTCAGGGACTTATAGAGGCAGGTATCTGCTTTATTGTTGCCAGTGTGGTTTCCCGTGCATTATATGCTGCACTTAAGCTTAACCAGAATTAACCAGTCACTTTGATTGAATAAATCGGACATTAATCAACGGAGGATTAGTTTTGTTTACAGAGATTTCAGTTAATGATATTAATGATTTTAGATTAGGTCATGCTTCCAATAAGGAAGCTGGCACAGGTGTAACTGTTATATATTTTCCAGACGGCGCGACGGCAGGCTGTGACATTAGCGGCGGCGGTCCGGCATCAAGAGAAACACCTCTTACTATGCCTATGACTGCTGACAATCCGATTAATGCCATTGTACTGTCAGGCGGTTCAGCATACGGTCTTGCCGCATCTGACGGAGTTATGACATGTCTTGAAGAACATGGTATAGGATATGACACAGGCGTTTCACTTGTTCCGCTTGTATGCCAGTCATGCATATTTGATCTTGGATATGGAAGCTCTAAAGTACGCCCGGACAGTACTATGGGATATGAGGCCTGCATTCAGGCACTTATGAAGCCGGTGTTGTCAATACTGATGCTTCCACCGCTGCCAATTCGGATAGAAACGACCCCGTTCAGGGCTGTATCGGTGCCGGAACAGGTGCAACTGTCGGAAAGATTATGGGAATGAAGCAGGCTGAAAAGTCAGGACTTGGAATATATTCAGTGAAAGCCGGCACATTTATAATGACAGCAATTGTTGTTGTAAATGCACTCGGCGATATATCAGATTATGAAACCGGTAAGAAGCTTGCCGGACTTAAGAACGCTGACAGAACAGAGTATATAAGCTGTGAAGAAGCACTCTATCAGTTCATGGCACCTCGCGATATGTTCACAGGCAACACAACAATCGGTGCGGTTATAACTAACGCTGCATTTAACAAGGCTGAACTTAACAAAATTGCATCTATGGCAAGAAATGCGTATGCACGCTGCATTAACCCAGTCGGTACAATGGCAGACGGAGATACAATATATGCTGCAAGCACTGCAAAACGAGGCGACAGCGAAGCAGTACGTGTTGATATCAACTTCGCAGGAACACTTGCTGCCCGCGTTATGTCCGCTGCAATTAAGAATGCTGTAATGAATTCTAAGATATCTGATGAAGAATTTTTAAGCATGGTAAAGTAATACATGAAATAATCCCCGATAAGCTGCAGTTCTGGCAGTCTTACCGGGGATTTTTTATATTATATTTATTTTTACATTTTAATTATTCACAAAGCTTAGAAAATGCATCTGCAACAAACTGTACCTTAGTTCCTATAATAACCTGTACAGATGTCTTTCCAGGTTTCATAACACCAGCAACACCAGCTGATTTAATAACCTTATCATTAACAAGTGTAATATCCTTTACTTCAAGTCTCAGTCTTGTAATACAATTATCTATGCTTGCAATATTCTCTTTTCCGCCACAGCCTTCAAGAATTGTCTTTGCAATTGTTGTATAATCGTCACTTGCAAGTTCAACTTTCTTTTCTGCTTCTATATCATCATCTTCTCTGCCAGGAGTCTTTAAATCCCATTTCTTAATGGCAAATAAGAATACGAAATAGAATACGAAGAATGCTGCTATACCAAGAGGAATTATCAACCATGTCTTCTGTGCTGCCGGAAGAGATGATGAGAATAACAGGTCAGTAGCACCTGCTGAGAAACTAAATCCTGCTCTGAAGCCTAATGCAACTGTAATCATTGTAAATATACCATAAAGAAGTGCATAGATAACATAGAGTCCAGGAGCAAGGAACATGAAACCAAATTCAAATGGTTCTGTAACACCACAGATAAATGCACATAATGCTGCAGAAGCAACAAGTCCTATAGCTACTTTTTTCTTAGCTGGCTTTGCACATTTAATCATAGCTAAAGCTGCACCTGGAATACCAAACATCATACATGGGAAGAAGCCTGACATATACATTCCAAGACTCCATGAAACATCACTTGATGTTTGTCCTGCCCAGAAGTGCTGTAAATCTCCAAGTCCGATAGTGTCAAACCAGAATACGTTGTTCAACGCATGGTGTAATCCGGTAGGAATTAACAATCTGTTCAAGAATGCATAGATACCTGCACCAACAATATCAAGCTTTACAATTGCCTTACCAACGCTTACTAATGCGCCGAACAGTAATGGCCATACAAATAATAAAACAACAGATACAAGAATTGATACTACTCCTGAAACAATTGCTACGCATCGTTTTCCACTAAAGAAAGATAACCAGTTTGGTAATTTTGTATCTTTAAACTTGTTATAACACATAGCACCGATTATACCAGCAAGAATACCAATAAATGGATTCTCAATCTTGTTAAATGCAAGAGTTTTAGTTGCACTGTCTGCTATAGAAGGTATAATTACTGTAACAAACTTTGTAGAAAGAAGTGTTGTCATCATAAGCCACGAAGCAAGTGCCGCAATTCCTCCGGTACCATCATTTTTATCTGACATACCTACACCGACACCAATTACAAAAAGGATTGCCATGTTATCAATTAAAGCTCCACCAGCTTTTACAAGAAACAGACCAATCATATCAGCTGCGCCCTTAATATCTCCACCCTGCATAGTTTCTGGACACAGCATATAACCGATACCCATAAGGATACCACATATAGGCAGTACTGCCACAGGAAGCATTAACGCTTTTCCCAGTTTTTGAAGAAATTTCATACTTTTCTCCTCCTTTACATCATTATTAATCGGGGTAATCCCAATCACGCACATTGTGAAGTCCTTAGTAATTATGATATTTTCAGGACTTCATCATCAATAGATACCTCACCCTCCTTTATTAGATTAATTTTATTATAATCGTCGGTATTGCATATAAGGACTGGTGTAATCGTATCCAATCCTGCCGACTTTATTTTTTCAAGATCAGCCTCTAAAAGTAAATCACCCTTTTTTACCTGCTGACCACCTGAAACATGTGAAATAAATGGTTCTCCCTTGAGCGTTACCGTATCCAGCCCAATATGTATCAATAATTCCGTTCCCTGACTGGTTGTCATTGTCACAGCATGAAGAGTATCAAACACCATTGAAATCTCACCATCTGCCGGAGCATATATCTTTCCTTCAGAAGGAATTACTGCAAATCCATCTCCAAGAACCTTTTCTGAAAATGTTGGATCTGAAACTTCAGTAATTGGCACCACTTTTCCTTTACATGGAGAATAAATAATATTATCCTTTGACTTTCCTTTGAAAAACCTAGCATATTATCTCCTTTCCATCAATATATACTCTCTTAATATTCAATTCATCATCAATAAGCACGAAATCTGCTTGTTTTCCTACAGAAATACTTCCGACTTTATCATATATACCAATTTCCTTTGCCGGATTCTCTGTTGCACACATAACAGCTGTTTCTAATGAAATCCCTGCTTTTTTAACGACATATCGAAGACAATCCATTAAATTAGTTGCTGAGCCAGCAATTGTTCCATCATGTAAGGTTGCCAGATTACCTTTTACCACTACAGGCTGTCCTCCAAGAGTATATTCGCCATCCTCTAATCCTGTTGCTCTCATGCTGTCACTGATTAGTATTATGCGTCCCGCACCCAACATGGCAAATGTTGCCCGTATTACTGATGGATGAATATGAACTCCATCACATATCAGTTCTGCATGACATTGATATGAATCTCTTATTGCACCTATAACACCAGGCTTTCTATGATTCATAGGGGGCATTGCATTGTATAAATGTGTTGCATGAGTTACACCATGTTGAATTGCCTCCATCGCAGTATCATAATCCGCTGCTGTATGAGCAATCGACACCACAACATTATCTTTTACTTTATCTATGAAATCCATCGCACCCGGCTCTTCTGGTGCAATATCAACAATCTTTATTAAATCATGTGCAGCTTTCTGGAGTTCACAGAAATACTCATAATTACAATGCATAATATTCTCTGCTGCCTGTGCACCCTTTTTTTGTGGACTTATAAAAGGTCCCTCCATATTAA
This sequence comes from Eubacterium sp. AM46-8, assembly GCF_003466705.1. NCBI lineage: Bacteria > Bacillati > Bacillota > Clostridia > Eubacteriales > Eubacteriaceae > Eubacterium > Eubacterium sp. AM46-8. Next base: position 175,838 of record NZ_QSEU01000003.1, on the reverse strand, counting down.
TTCCTACCAGATGGGCTCCACCATTATATGAATACTCTCCGGCATTCTTCATAACTTCAACGAGTTCCTCCTTAGCTATCGTCATGGTTGCCGGACATATACTCGTCACCCCGACAGAAGCCTCATACCTGGAAATTATATCAAGTGCCTCTTTAGTTCCATCACACATATCTGCACCCTTGCATCCATGAAAGTGAATATCTACAAGTCCTGGAATCATCTTAAGTCCTGTAGCATCTACAACTTCATCGCCAACATAATTATGTACATCCAGCACTTTGGTGAATGTACCGTTATCTACAACGACATCTCCCTTAACAAATACATTGTCCTGTGTATAAACATCAGCATTCTTTATAATCATATGTTCTCAACCTTCTATCCACCAAGTTAATATGCTTTAATAAATCTTACTAAGAGCTGCTTCATCCGCTACCAGTGTTACATCATTATGCAGCTGCAGAACTGATGCAGGAACATATGGTGTAATATGTCCAAAAAAAGCTTCTTTCACAATCTGTGCTTTATCTTCCCCACTTGCAACAACCAGAATCTTCTTTGCCTGCATTATTGTCTTGATTCCCATTGTGTATGCCTGTCGTGGAACATCTTCTGCTGATTCAAAAAACCTCTTATTAGCTTCTATTGTAGATTCTGTTAAATCAACACAATGAACCTGTTTTTCAAATGAATCTGATGGTTCATTAAATCCTATGTGTCCATTATGACCTATTCCAAGAAGTTGTAAATCAATACCACCAAGAGACTTAATCAGTGCAGAGTATCTGTTACATTCTTTTTCCGAATCCTGCTCCATTCCATTAGGAATATGAGTATTATCATCTGATATATTCACATTATCAAATAAATTCTTATGCATAAAATAATAATAACTCTGATCATTGTCCTGACTGAGTCCCTTATACTCATCAAGATTAACAGTCTTAACTGCTGAAAAATCTAAGTCACCTTTTTTATACCATTCTACTAACTGCTTATATAACCCAACCGGCGTTGAACCAGTCGCAAGTCCAAGTACACATTCCGGCTTCATAATAATCTGTGCTGATATAATATTAGCCGCCTTTCTGCTCATATCAGCATAATCTTTTGCTTTATATATTTTCATCACTTATCACCCCATTTCACATATTCTACCATCTCAGATTCTAATAATAAACATTCCCCAGATATACAAATATTTATTATATTAACTAAAATGTACTGATTTCCATGTATTAAATTGTCGTTCGCTTTATTATGTTTACATATTAACAATTTTTTAACAAATTGTCCAGCATTATTTGTTACATTTTAATAATTCTTGTATTTTTATTAATACATTATGGATTAAAAGGCAATAAAAAAGACTAACCAGCCAGTGTAATTTATAATACAACGCTGATTAGTCCATATTAGTATTTCTATCTGTCCGCATTTTTCAACTTATGATTAACAGCCATTGCAGCAACTCCAAGTAATACAATGAAAAGAGAGATAAACTGCGATGTAGAGAATATTCCGACCTCACCTCTATAATCGTTTCTTAAAAACTCAATTGCAAATCTTCCAAGTCCATAGGTTATGCAATATAAGAATCCGATATTACCTGCTGCCATATGCTTTCCGGCAGTTTCCTTACCGTCAGCCTTGCGCTTCATAACAGCAGTATAAGAAAACTTAGCTGCTATTATCATAAGAAACGCCATATTAAGGAAATCTGCCCCCGATGATATAAGCTGTGTAGGAATCAGTTTAACTCCTGATGGTGCAAGTGAACCAGCCGGGAAAACAACTCCCCAGGCTGCATCTGTCTGTCTTCCGTAACAGCACCCTGCAAGGAAACAGCCGATTCGTCCAAAGCCCTGTGCCAGCGCTATCTCTGGCATTACCAGGTCAAAATATTCAAGGAATGATAACTTCTTAATCTTTACATATATAAGGTTACACAGCACACCTGCAATAAGTCCGCCATAAACAACGAATCCCGATGAGCCAAGCACACCTATAGGATCTTTTATAAAATCCTTAAAACTCACTATTATATACAACAGCTTTGCTCCGAGAAATCCCGATACCCCCGCAATTATCGCAATATCAATAAGAGCCTCCTCTTTCATCCCCATCTTCTTAGCCCTGTACTCGCCAACAAGCAGTGCCAACACAAAACCTATACCAATCATAAGTCCGTATCCATGAATCACGAACTTTCCTATATGAAATAAATCTGTCTTCATAAAATCAATCTTCCTTTCTGTCACCTGCGAACCATTCCTACATCAGTCCCAGCTTTTCCTTAGCCATCACAAGTCTTCTGTCAAATTCCGCATAAAATGCCTTATCATCAACACATCCGGCATATGTCGTCATATAGAACACTCTTAAGTTAAATGTATTAAGAATCTTCACATTATCCTCTGAAAGTCCCGGTAGTGCCACCTGAAGCTGCTTCACATACTCATGCCATCTGACAATATAAGAATCATACTCCGCAAGTCCATCGATGCCAAGCCATTTTTTCAGTTTAATCTTCGATAGATTATCCTTATTACACTCGCCCTTCTGCACAATATATTTAAAATGTGTCTCATCCTCCCAGTATCTTCCAAGTGGGAACATTCTGCATATTCCCGGTCTTATCGTATGTATATTGCACAGATTATCTTCACGAAGAAAAGCACATCTTCCGTCTGATTTCTGCATTTTAAGATTAGGCATAATAATACCATCCACAACATTTAACTCAAGCTCATTCATCGTAAGCTGTTCAAATGTTTTGCCCAACCCGGTTGTGAGCTTATAACAGTCATATGGATCAAGCACAATCGTACTTCCCATATTCTGGCAGCATACAGTCTGACAGCCCTTACACGAGTTAGTATCAACACGCACAAGGTCATTCTCAGTATACAGTCTGCCATCCGATATATCTTCTAATGAAACATTTCTTAACATTATTCAATCCTTTCAAACGTGTACAAAAGATTATAAATCTTCACGCACATATTTACTTCACATGTAACTATAGTAAAAAATATGTATCAAATCAAGAACATTTTACTCCCATTTTTCGCCATAATGTGCTAAAATACATTCTTGTATATTTATTTTAGGAAATCTGATATTGAGAAAGGATTAAGAAAAATGAAAGATAAGATTGTTACATTTGGTGAAATTATGCTTCGTCTCTCTCCTGAGAACAACGCAAGATTTACTCAGTGCAATGCATTTGAGGCTGTTTATGGAGGTGGAGAAGCCAATACTGCTGTGTCCCTTGCTAACTTTGATGTTGATGCTAATTATGTAACAAAGCTTCCAAAACATATAATCGGACAGGCTGCAATCAACTCACTCCGTCAGTACGGCGTAGGCGTAGACCATATCGTGCGTGGCGGCGACCAGATTGGTATCTACTTCCTTGAGAAGAAGACAAGCCAGCGTCCAACTAACGTTATCTATAACAGAGCAGGTTCTGCATTTGCTCTCGCTACTGCTGATGACTTTGACTGGGACGAGATATTTGATGGTGCAACATGGTTCCATTTTTCAGGAATCACACCTGCAATCTCTGATGAGATGACTAACATCTGTATCACAGCCTGCCAGAAGGCTAAGGAAAAAGGCATGACTGTAAGCTGTGACTTAAACTACAGAAGCAAGCTCTGGTCAAGTGAAAAGGCTTGCGAGGCAATGTCTCGTATCTGCCAGTATGTTGATGTATGTATCGCTAACGAAGATGACGCTATCGGTATCTTCTCTATGAATCCTGCCGACGCTAATGGCGAGGAGAAAAATGCTTACATTGCCAGGGAACTTATGAAGAAATTCCCATTCAAGATGGTTGCTTCAGTGTGGAGAACAGAAACTTCTATCACAACATTTAAGCTCCAGTCTATGATTTACACAGAAGGCAAGGCTTACTACAGCAAGGAATTCTTCATGCACATTCTTGATTACATCGGTGCCGGAGACGCTTACTGTGCTGGTCTTATCTACAGCCTTATCAACAACTTCGACCCTCAGAAGGCAGTTGAATTCTCTAACGCTGCAAGCTGCTTAAAGCACACTGTAAGCGGAGATTACAACTTAGTTACAGTTGACGAAGTTATGAAGCTCGCTTTCTCTGACGCTGGTAACGAAGTCAGAGATAATTTATTATTCATATAAAAAACTTAAAGGCAGTTAATCCCTTATATAAGAATTAACTGCCTTAGTTTTTAAGTCCATTTCATAATCACTCTTTTTCCCCGGCAACAATCCTGCCTCATAAATCTCAATTATCTCATCTGACAGCATTTCAAGTTCTTCCTTGTCATGGCAGGCAATTATAATAAGTGCTCCTCTCTTTTTCTGCTCCTCAAGTATCTTGTGAACCTGTTTTGCACCCGCTTCATCGAGCGCATTTATAGGCTCATCAAGAATTATGATATCAGGTTTTTCCATAAATGCCGCTGCTATTCCAAGCTTCTGCTTCATTCCAAGTGAATATTTTTTATAGGTTCTCTTATCGCCAGGATCCAGTCCCACCTGCTCCATTGCATGTCTTATATCTTCAATTTCAATCTTATTCTTAATACATGCCAGCATCTCAAGGTTCTTCAATCCCGTATATTCCGCCACAAACGAAGGATTCTCTATAAGAATTCCTATGCTTGGTGGAAATGTAAAATCTTTTCCCAGTATTTTCCCATCAATCTCAATTTCACCCTTCACTTTTATAAGCCCACTTATAGCACGCATAAGCATGGTTTTTCCAGAACCGTTCTTTCCCTTAAAACCATATACCATGCCACTTTCAAGTTCAAGATTAACATTATCAAGAACTCTTGCTCCTTTTATATCTTTACACACATTTCTTAATACAACCCTCATACACTATATCTCCTTTGCATTTAATATATCCATCCTGCTGACATATATATATACTGCTATTATGGATATAAGTATTATTACAACATCAGCAATCATCATATGAATACTGTCTGTTCCTCCAGCAGTATATATATTATTTCTCATACACATAAGACCATTGAATACCAGTAATACATTTCCTGAAAATATCGTTATTATCATTCCTGTTGATATAAGTAAAAGTGCTATTACAGACGAACATATCATTGATAAAAACATCTGCACCAGTGCTATGGCAAATAATGAAAGCAACGGAAGAACCAGACTCATAACCACTATTTTACCTGCTGCCACATTTGTTACATTCTCTGGATATCCATATATACGAAGCACTTCCATATGCACATCCAGTCCCTGTTCATATCCATGAATTACACTTATAATTACAATTAATATATCCGTCAACGCTGTCATATATAAAGCACTTGCAAAACACCACATAACTTTACCTGCAAACCATTTGCCAATGCTTCCACATCTGATTATTATCTGCATACCCACACTGCCAAAATCCCTGACGCAATAGTTTCCTACAATAAATGCAATGCCAAGAACCATAAACAGATACTGTTCTGATATATAAAATTCTGCCATATTGTCTGGTTTAATTATTCTGCTGCCCCTGTAAAACACCTGAAACAAATCCCCCACTGATACCTGACCTGTATATCCATGTGAACCGGTTTTTCTTCCCAGACTCATATCAGCAATAATTACCAGTGCAGCTATTACAACAGTCGATATTATGTATAAATATTTTCTTTTAAATATCCCACGCGCTATATCATTTTTTAAAATATTCCAAAACATCATCGATTTCTCCTTAAACTGTCACATTTTCCCATCAATAATATAACCATAAGCAGTACAGCCACTATCACAGCCATATACACAAGACTGCTGTATCTCCATCCATTCTGGTATACCCTGTATGTTATAAATGTTTTCAGCACTCTGGCATTTCCCTGCTCAACCAGCATATACAGATTAAGTACTATGCATATAAAATATCCGGCAATCCAGCTATGTATATATCTGTGTATTATCATCAGCATTTCCATGTTTATAATCATCATTAAAATTAATGTTATGAAAATTCCTGAAAACACTGTGATAAACTTTGTGTCTGTAAGATATGCTCCATAAACTCTCTTTGCCATCGCATTTTTTGACTGCCAGTTGTCAATAATTCCATGTGTCGATACAACACCGCCTATAAACATCCAGACGGTCATAATAACTACATATAATACAATCCTGCCAATTCCCCCACCAATTACAGAAATGTAAAAATTTCTTATATTAACATACCGCACCATTCTGTTATCATCATACATTCTTCTAAAATACGATATTAAAAGAACCATAATAACAGGAATTGCTATATAAGGAACAACCCTGTAATTATATGTAATAATAAAATCTTTCACGCATGTGACGCCCTTTGCCTTTCTTGCTGCAAATGCGAATTCACACACAAATAATGAAACTAAAATAACAACAGCATACAATGATATCTTTTTCCACTCCGGTGGTCTTTTCCAGATTCTCCACTTCATAAAATCCCCCTTTATTAATTATTCAATAGAAAATACCATTCTTCTCTCTAATGGATACTGTGACATAACTATGTAAACATCAGACTCTGCATATCTCTGTCTGCTATTAACCATCCATGCATCCTTATACTTTATGTTGGTTACAAATTGTACTCTCTGTGTTTCACCTGATGCCACTGTCTTAATATCAGTATTCATCCTTTCCAGAGAGTTGCTGTCACCATTAAATTCTGTACAATAGATAAGTAATGATGCTAGACGGTTTATGTTTACAGCCTCCTGTCCGTTATTTTTTATATCAACAGTAAATACAAGATAATCTGCATCGTCTTTTCCTTCTGAAAATATTCCAAGCTGTTCTTTTGTGTAATCTTTTAAAATACCTGCCCTGTCATACATTTTGCATGATACCGGTGAGATACTCACATCTACTGTAATAATATCCGCTATGTCAGGTGTATAATTAATCCATTCTCCATATCCGCATTTTTCAATCTTTTTGGATGGAAAAATCGTATTAATTCTGATTGTAAGCATAAGCCATACTGCCAGAACAACTACTGCACATACTATCAATGCAATTTTCTGCTTTCTTTCCTTTCCCGATAATCTGTCATTATAAAACATCCATTTTCACGCCCCTTACCATAAAATGCACATATCCGCATAAAACAAGCACAACAAACAATATGCATAAAGAAACTAATGTTGTTGGCGAACTCTGTGGAACATAAAACACCTTCTGTATTGCAAGCCCTCTTATAACCGGATTACCCGAATATGCGACCAGCCTTCCCGATACTATACATATAAGAAAAGGCAGCGATAATACAACAAATCTGTTATTAGCATATAATGACAGTGATAATGCCAGTCCCGCTATAAGTCCTGCAAATACAAATATCAGTGCCATATATACAATGCAATATGCAATCACATTTTTAACAGCAAGATTCATAAACAATGCCTTATAATTCGGCAGCTGGTACCAGTCATAATTAATTACCGGAAACATTGTCATTGTAAGCATAAGATTAAGTAACAACGGAAATACTGCTGAAACCCCGGCAGTCATAAACACCGCTACAGATTTGGCTGCCAGATATTCTCTTTTTTCACCTCTTACAGCTATATTCTTAAGTATTCCGGCCTTCCTGTCTGTGTAAAATGATGCTGCATACGGAATAGTTATTAATAAAAATACCACCATCTGGTATATATTAATCTCTGGATTAATCATTCCACCCATCCAGCTTTCCGTAACATTTCCAACAACAGAAGACGCAATATCCGGATGATATCCATCAAATATATGACTGACTGATGGTATAACTTCTAATACAAAATGTGCCAGTCCCAGCAACCCTCCTAATAACATTGCAGTTTTAAGTTCTTTCCCATGAAAAGCTCTGTAAAGTTCTATTCTTATCATTCGCCCCATATACATCACCTTCTTACTCAATATTAAACTTTATAAAGTTTTCCCCGTTAGCGACCTGCTGAACCCCTAAAAGGCTTAACCTCAGATAAATATTGTCATAATTAATATCGTCAGTGTCTGTCGCAACATTTCTGCCATTCTCATTTCTATAATATTTTTTTACTATCTTGTCCGGCTCAACCATACATAAAACTATATTGCGGTGTTCCCCAGCCTTAAGTGTCATATTCCCATAATCTGCACCTGTTGATTCTGCATAATCATAAAATATTGATTCACATATACTCAATCTGGTAATCTCCCCATTCTCCCTGTCCAGACTATATGGCTTTATTCCAGCAATATTAATTGCAGCTTCTGAATCTGAGTTATTAACAAGTTCTGCCGATATCATAAAAATCTTAGTACCAACTCCATCATATCTGCTGTCAAATGTCCCGTCTGCTTCATTGTATGTGTTAGTAAATCCTGCTTCTCTTGAATTAACCTTTTTTATCCATTCTATAAAATCACTGTCTGTACCACCAATTTCTTTATACACATCCATATTATCAGCCAGTATAGCCTTATTAACCTTTATACTAATATTATAGTTTAAGTGTGGACTTGTAAGAATTGTTCCCTCTTTAGAATAATCATCTATAATTACTGCATCTGATGGCAACTTCATAACATCCTCTTCCATAATATATTCACGATTCATTTCAATTCCATCAGTCTGCTCAGTTTCAGTCTCCGTCTGCTGTATATCCGTATAATCTTTATAAGAAACTCCACAACCTGATATACATGTCATACTTATCAATGCTACAAATATGCCAACAAACCATTTCTTTCTCATAAAACCCCTCCCTTTTTTTAATCGCACTTGCTTTTCTATATTTATATACGAAATCATGCGGAAAAAAGTTTGACAGTTTTATCAGTTATAACTGATAAAATATTTTTAATTTTGCATTCTATAAGTTATAACTGATAAAAATCAAAAAAGGATTGGAGACTTCTCACAATCTCCAATCCTTCTAAATAATCATATATTCATTTTCTAAGACTTATCCCCACACTTCTTCTGCGATTTCTTTTACAAGCTTTAACTTAGCCCACTGCTCTTCCTCAGTAGCTTATTTCCAATCTCGCAAGAAGCAAATCCACACTGTGGGCTCAGATACAGTCTGTCAAGAGAAACATATTTTGCCGCCTCATGAATTCTGTTTATAACAAGTTCCTTATTCTCAAGTGCTGGCGTCTTGGTTGTAACAAGTCCGAGAACAACCTTCTTATCCCCAGATACCTTTGCTAACGGTGCAAATCCGCCTGAACGCTCATCATCATATTCCAGATAATATGCATTAACATTTTCTTCACCGAAAAGCAGGTCTGCAACACTGTCATATGCTCCAGAACTGAAGAATGTTGAATGATAATTACCTCTGCACACATGTGTACTGATAAGCAGGTCTTCTGGCGCAGCCGCAGCAACCTCGTTGTTTAACTTAAGCATGAGTTTCTTATAATCTTCAAGCGCCTCGCCGCTTCTTCCTGTAAGTGCAACAGCAAGTTTGGGATTAACCATTCCGCCCCATACGCAGTCGTCAAACTGAAGATTTCTGCATCCTGCCACATATATCTCTGCAACAAATTCGTTGTAAGCCTTAATTACATCATCTGCAAATGCTTCCTCTGTTCCATAGATTGCAAGTGTATCTGCTAAAAGTTCTGCACCTGTAAAATATGCATAGAACTGTCCCGGTGAAGGAATTGTCTGTTTTGCAACAGTGTTCTCGTCCTCTAATGCCTTAACGAATTTAAAATGTTCAACAAATGGATGGTTCTTTACTGATATTTTACCAACCATATATGTATCATCAATCATTGCTGCTTCTGCGTCAAATGTTGTGTTGCCGTCAACTGTCTTTCTATGCTCAACTCCGTTGAAACCCCACATAAAATCAAGATGCCATGTAGATCTTCTGAACTCGCCATCTGTAATAACATGATAACCAAGTTTCTTAACCTTTGCTACAAGCTCTCTTATGCAGTCGTCTTCAACTGCTGTAAGCTCTGCCTTGTTAATCTTTCCACTCTCATAATCAGCTCTTGCCTTCTTTAATCTTTCTGGTCTTAAAAAGCTTCCCACATAATCATATCTGAAAGGTGTATGTAATTTACTCATATGTATCCTCCTGTTATAAATCAATTGTGAGGATAATTGTATCAGATGTGATTTGATATTTATAATACATTTTAATTGTGGTTAGCCATAGTTTTAGGCTATGGCTGTTTTTTGCTTTATAACCTCAATTTCTCATACTAAAACTCCAAACTATCCGCATTAAGCAGAAAATACTTCATTCCCATGATTACAAAGCCTTCCTCATTTCTCCAAGGCTTTTTTGTTCCATTTACTATCACAATCTTTTTAAATGAATCTGGAATATTTCTAAATGAATTAAGTTCCTGCGTCTGCTTTTCCTCAGAAGTCATATCATAAGCCACCTGAATATAATATCTCTGACTACCCTGATTGACTACAAAATCAACTTCAAACTGCTTTCGAGTCGTTTTTCCTTCATTATTTCTTGCATATACCTCTACAATACCAACATCCACATTATAGCCCCTGATAAGCAGCTCATTATAAACAATATTTTCCATAATATGAGTAGGTTCCTGCTGTCTAAAATTCAATCTGGCATTTCTAAGTCCCACATCTGAAAAATAATATTTCCGATTTGCTCCCACATATTTTCTGCCTTTAATATCATATCTGTCAGCTTTAGAAATTAAAAACGCCTCCACAAGATAATCTATATGGTTGGATATGGTCTTGTTGCTGTAATTGATACCACGTTCACTTTTAAAAGTATTTGATATTTTAGTTGGATTAGTTGGAGCTCCTATCGCAGAAGCAAGAATATCTATTAAAGTACCAATCTCATCAACATTTTGAAGCTTGTTTCGTTCTACAACATCCTTAATATAAACATTTGTGAAAATGTTTTTTAGATATTCAGCCTTTTGGCGTTCCACAGAAAACTGTACCACCTGTGGTAAACCACCATATATCATATATTCTTCCCAAGCATCATCATAATCTCCACCGAAAGTTGCATAGAACTCTGCAAATGACAACGGATATATTCTTATCTCATCTCCTCTTCCTCTAAATTCAGTTACAATATCACTAGATAAAAATTTAGAGTTACTTCCAGTCACATATATATCAATATTACTGATACGAAGCAGGCTGTTCAGTACTTCCTCAAATCGTGACATAAACTGTACTTCATCCAAAAGCAAATAATACTTCTTGTCATCTTTCATTGCATCTTTAATATGCTGGTAACACTTCTTTGGATCTCTCAACTCCTCATTTTCAATGCCATCTAAAGCAATCTCAATAATATGGTCATTATCCACACCACTCTCCAATAAATATTTTTTAAACAATACAAATAGTAGAAATGATTTTCCGCATCTCCTGATTCCAGTGATAATCTTTATCATCCCATTATCTTTCTTATCTTTAACTGTTCAAGATATACATCTCTTTTAATCTCCATAAGTTTATCCCCTTATTTTGTGTATATACACATTTTTTAGTAGTTAAATTGTATCATTTAATGATTACTTAATCAATATTCATTACTATTTTATGTGTATTTGCACATTTTATGCTATCGATGACCACGAAACGGTAGGCAGTCTATTAAGTACAGCAGCTCTATTTTCCATAATGCAAGTTTTTCCTGTTCATCTAAAGCACTTTTGTGTCTATTTTATCCAGCTAAAATATTCCCCGTTAAATACCGATTTCCTTAATTCTACAAACTTGAATTTACGATACCTTATACATATCATTTTTATAAAACATTATTGCGTCTTTTTTATTTGCATTCCTTAAGACAATAATAACATTATATACATCAGGAAATGGCGAAACCATACCCATACATGACATACCAAACATTAGTCCATTTAGTTCTCTACATTCTGCCGGACTAACAATAAAAATCAATAATGGTATTATTCCAAGCACAAATGATAACAGACACATTACTATAAACCTGCTACGCTTCAGAGGATATGATGCTAATGCAACAAATGTTATCTTACCCTTTATTTTACCTATCGTAACTAGTGCTTCCCTCGGATAAACAATTCCATGTAACCACTCGTGTATCACCAAACAAATATACCCCAGGCAAAAACCAATCAAAATAAATACATGCGAAATAACAACTGTCTTGTTCATAACTGTTTTACACAGCATCGTTACAAACATTAAAACACATAATACCGCTGCAATAGGTGCCGCTTTTTTCATCATCTCTTCAATGCTCTGAGGTGTTTCTATTTTAACAGCATTCTTTGGTAAAATACCTGTCTGATACTCACTTATATCTTCAATAGACATTTTTAATTTTATCATTACCAATTCACCTCCATAGAAAGTAAGAATTTTCCTCAATTATTGAACCCTCGCATTATATAAGTCCATAAAATAAGAATGTGTATGTAACAGTTCTTCAAAAGTCCCTTGTCCAACAATCTTTCCTTCTCTAAACACAACGATTCTGTCAAAATTGGAAATGAAATTTAATCTATGCACAACTGCTATAACCGTTTTATCTTTTACCTTTTGTATAACAGATTTCATCAAATTTTCTTCTGTTAAGTTATCCATTGCAGATGTTGCTTCATCCAAAATGACAAGCTCAGGATTTTCAAACCACAAGCGGGCTAATGCAAGTTTTTGTTTCTCTCCACCTGATAAACAAGTACCTTTCTCTCCAATTTCAGTATCCAAACCTTTCTCAAGACTCTCAACCAAATACGATAACTGCACCTTATTCAATGCGTCCACCATTTGCTCTCCTGTCACATCTTTGTCGAATACCAAATTTTCTTTTATCGTTCCGTCAAAAACAGGAGCATCCTGTGATATATAACTAACTTTGTCATATAAATCATTAAGACAAAGCTCACTTAACTCCATGTCTCCCAAACGGACCTCACCCTGATTGTATTTCAACAGCCCCAATAATATCTTTATCAAAGTCGATTTCCCAGAACCGCTTTCTCCTACAAATGCTATCTTTTCCCCCTTTTTTACCGACAGACTCAAATTATCAATGATTTTTCGTTCCTCATATCGGAACGATAAGTTTTTTATCGATATTTCACCAACATCGGTATTTATTATGTTACCATTTATCAATTGATTATCGTCCTTCAAATCCAGAAATTGTTTCAATCTGTTGTAAGACTCTTTATCCAATTTATATTGGACATAAATTACATTAAAAACAGCAATTGGCGTATAAGCATTTTCAATCAGTGTAATTAATGCAACTACTGAACCTACTGTAATGTTTTGCGTTTTCCATGCGTAAAAAAGAATACCAATATCCAACATTGCAACAAGCAACGCAAATATTGTAAAAAATGCCTCATGAATCATATACATTTTTATTTTTGATGAAACAATATCTTCTTTGGCATCATGAGTTTTCTTTATTTCATTCGGAAACTGTCTGCTTATACGGAATACCACCATTTCCATAAAACCTCTGACCAAATAATGATTTAACATTTCTTCACTGTCCAAAATTTTTTCTTTTATTTTGTACAGAAAATTCAGAAGAATGTTGGTTATTATAAAAATAAACATATATCCAGCAAACAACACATAGGTGACTTTTTTATCAATTTTCCAAATAAAGTATACACTAAAAACAATAGTAGGAATCAGATTGCGAATCAAACATAACCAGAAATTGAATACCACATTTCTTCCTGCTGATGAACCGTTTTCAATCCTTTGAACAAGTTTTCCAGTACCTATTTTCTGATACTCTGTGTAATCAACCGTACTTATTTTTCCAAGTGACAAAAGCTTAAAATCCAGATAAATCCCCTGTTCTAATTTCTTATTTGGATAATTATCCAGATAATTCATACAATAGTTTATCAGCAAAATAAAGCCATATGTCACAACTCCTGCAAATGTAAGTGTTCCCTCAGCCAATCCATCAATGACTTTTTGAAAATAGTCAGCCTTGTAATTAGCCATAAATGCATTGAATATACCTAGTCCTATGTAGACAAATACCCATATTCTGTTTTTCTTTAATACTTCTTTTATATAGCGCATAACTGTACTCCTTTATATAATGTATTTCAAACATTAGAACAGTACAGTCAACGACTGCTAGCAAGTTTCTTTTAACCTCAGCACAATCTGCCAACAGTTTACATCAACTGTACTGAGTAGTTATCCAGAATAAGTTTCATATCAATCTCACCTCTTCCAAATAAAATATTTTTTACTTTATCCTTTCAAATAGCACAAATTTTTATAAAGGATTAAAATTATCTATAGATTCAACAAATTCATGACTAACTTTACCCTTATATCTTTCTCCTCTGGTTTAGATTCACCTAATACTCCATCCCCAAACATATTATAAATTAATCCATTTGTTAAATTAACCTAATCCATTATACCTTATATCATCACCTTCGCATATCCATTTTCTACCATATTTTATAATACAAAAGGCCAGCCCCGCCAATACTAATAGTTCCTGACGAATCTGACCTTTTACAATTACAAAAAATTATATATTACCCTTCAATCTCTTTAATTAGGTTAACCATCTCAATAGCACCTTCGGCACACTCAAATCCCTTATTGCCTGCCTTTGTTCCGGCACGCTCAATTGCCTGCTCGATTGTATCTGTAGTAAGCACTCCGAACATAACTGGAATGTCGCTTGCAAGTGATACATTTGCAATGCCCTTGGAAACCTCGCTGCACACATAATCGTAATGGCTTGTCGCACCTCTTATAACTGCACCAAGACATATAACAGCGTCATACTTGCCGCTTTTTGCCATCTTTGAAGCTATCAATGGTATCTCAAATGCGCCCGGTACCCATGCAAGGTCAATATTTTCCTCTGAAACATCATGTCTTACAAGTCCGTCCTTTGCTCCTGCAACAAGCTTAGACACAATAAACTCATTAAATCTTGCTGCTACAATACCTACCTTAATTCCACTGTCAACTAACTTACCTTCTAAAACTCTCATCATCAATTCCTCCTTATAAATATTTCATTTTTTTACACCACATTTAAAATGTGTCCCATCTTTGTCTGCTTTGTCTTAAGATAGAACCTGTCAAAGCTGGTTGCATCTATCTCAATAGGCACTCTCTCACTGATTTCGATTCCAAAATCTGCAAGCTGGTATACCTTATCGGGATTGTTAGTAAGAAGCCTTAAGCTCTTAGCACCTAAGTCTTTCAATATCTGTGCTCCTATGTAGTACTCGCGCGCGTCTCCCGGCAGACCAAGCGCCAGATTAGCCTCAAGTGTATCCATTCCCTGATCCTGAAGTGCATATGCCTTAAGCTTGTTGACAAGCCCGATTCCTCTGCCCTCCTGTCTCATATAAAGAAGCACACCCCTGCCTTCATTGTTAATCTGTGTCATTGCTGACGCTAACTGCTGACCGCAGTCACATTTCATTGAGCCAAATGCGTCTCCAGTCAGGCACTCTGAATGTACCCTGCACAAAAGATTGCCGCCATCACCAATGTCGCCTTTTACCAATGCAACATGATGCTCGCCATTTAACTTATTGACATAACAGTGTGCTGTAAATTCCCCGTATTTTGTAGGCATTCTTGTAACTGCCACACACTCAACCAGGTTGTCATGTCTCTTTCTGTATTCCTGAATCGCTTTAATTGTTATGAATTTGAGATTGAATTTTCCGGACATTTCTATGAGGTCTTCTTTTCTCATCATTGTTCCGTCCTCTTTCATTATCTCACAGCACAGACCGCACTCCTTAAGTCCTGCTATTCTCATAAGGTCTACTGTTGCCTCTGTATGTCCGTTTCTTTCAAGAACTCCATTAGGCTTTGAACGTAGTGGAAACATATGTCCAGGTCTTCTGAAATCCTCAGGCTTAGCTTCATCTGACACACATTCTCTCGCAGTAAAGCCTCTCTCCTCTGCCGATATTCCTGTTGTCGTCTTAACATGGTCTATTGACACTGTAAATGCAGTTTCATGGTTATCAGTATTGTCAGCAACCATCTGTGTAAGGCCTAACTTCCTGCACAAATCTCCACTCATAGGCATACATATAAGTCCTTTTCCATATGTCGCCATAAAGTTCACATTTTCAGTAGTTGCAAATTCTGCAGCACATATAAGGTCGCCCTCATTCTCTCTGCTTTCATCATCTGAAACAAGTATCAGCTTTCCTTCCTGTAAATCCTTAACTGCCTCTTCTACTGTGTTATACTCAAACATTTTCTTTTACCTTCCTTTCCCTTTGATATTTTAAAATCCATTCTTTAGCAGGAATTCTCTTGTGATTCCCGTCTGGGGTTCTTCTTCCCGCAGAGCAAGAAACCTCTCAATATATTTTCCGACAATGTCATTTTCAAGATTAACTACATCGCCGCATCTTTTTAGTGACAATGTTGTTTCCTTTGCCGTATGCGGTATTATCGACACTGAAAAGCTATGACTGTCCGTCTTGGCAACCGTAAGACTTATTCCATCTATGGCAACCGAACCTTTTTCAACGATATATTTTAATATTCCGCTGTCTGTCTTAATCTGATACCATATCGCGTTATCGTCCCTGGTTATCGCTGCAACTTTTCCTATTCCATCAATATGTCCTGAAACTATATGTCCTCCGAACCTTCCGTCAGCCGCCATTGCCCTTTCAAGATTAACAGCACTTCCACTCACCAGCTTTCCAAGTGATGAGCGGTTCAACGTCTCGTGCATTACATCAGCAGTAAATGTATTATCATATATCCCTGTCACTGTAAGGCACACACCATTGACAGCAATGCTGTCTCCTATATGTATCCCCTCAAGGACTTTTTCTGCCTGTATTGTAAGAATTGCTGACGCCGTTCCTTTTTTTACATTATTTACATGTCCGATTTCTTCAATAATTCCCGTAAACATTACAACTCTCCTTCAATCAGAATATCCTCACCAAGAAGACGAACGGTCTTGTTTCTCAACTGATATGCTTCATCTACATTTGCAACACCCTGACCTTCAACTGCTGTTTTACTATCCGCCCCGCCAAATATCTTAGGTGCAATGTAAGTCTGAACCCGGTTCACAATTCCAGCCTGCAATGCCGAGAAGTTAAGTGTTCCGCCTCCCTCTAGAATTATGCTGTCGATACCTTTTTCTCCAAGCACGTGCATAAGCTCTTTAAGGTCAACATGCTGCTCCGATTCTTTTGTAATTATCACTTCACAGCCTGCATTTTCATATAAAGATTTCCTGTCGCTGTCGGTACTACATGTAGCAATTATTGTTGGTATCTGCCCTGCACTTTTTACAATTCTGCTGTCCAGCGGAGTTCTCAATCTGCTGTCGCATATGATTCTTACTGGATTGTGTGGATTACCTATTTCTTTGCTTCTGCAGTCGAGCATCGGGTCGTCTGCAAGCACTGTACCGACACCAACCATAATTGCCGCGTATCTGTGACGGTCTGCATGCACATTTTCTCTTGCCTGCTCACCTGTAATCCACTTGGAAAGTCCCTTATATGTGGCAATTTTCCCATCAAGTGTCTGTGCTGTTTTCATCACAACATATGGCTCTTTATTCCTTATGTAATGAAAGAATACATAATTCATTGCCAGACATTCTTCATTGCATACACAACCTTCAACTTTAATCCCGTGTTCTTCCAGATATTTAACACCTTTTCCACTTACCAGGGGATTAGGATCCATCGAACCTATCACAACCCGGCTTATTCCTGCCTGCACAAGTGCTTCAGTGCAAGGCGGCTGTTTCCCATGATGGCAGCATGGCTCAAGTGTCACATATATGGTTGCTCCATTGGTATCTTCCTTACATCTTGAAAGTGCATCTCTTTCTGCATGAAGTTCACCATATTTCCTGTGCCAGCCTTCACCTATAATTCTGTCATCCTTTACAATTACAGCTCCAACCAGCGGATTAGGATTAACCCAGCCTGTTCCTCTCTTTGCAAGCTCAATTGCCCGCTTCATATATAATTCATCCTGCTGCATATTTACACCTTCTTTCCATGACTACTTGTATCTGACCTGCTCCCCCGTCGTGATACCTACACATAGCCGCATTTTGCTCATTTGAGTAGGTCTTTTTCGCATCAATAAATGATTTCATATGCTCTTTCTGAATTCAGAAACCCACTCATTCATCATATTTCTTCAATTTAGTAGGTCATTTCTCTATATGTCTATACTGATAGGCATTGTTTGTCATCTAAAAAACCTACTAATCGCCCACATATTGCAAGTTTAGTAGGCAATTTTCTTCATTCTCTTTGATTTTCTTCAATTTTATCTTGAAAAAAACCTACTATTTCTTAGAATATTAGCATTTAGTAGGTTTTCCGCTTATCGCCGATATCAACTGCTTGACAAAAAAATCAGTTCATCCCATATATATCTCTCCAGCCGCTTAATCTTCCCATCACAGACAGAGAATACGAAAAAGCCCCCAAAGCATCTCTACTTCAGGGGCTTATAATTCGCTGGCATCTTTCCAGCATTTAAAGCAATAAAAAACTCTGAGATAATTAATTCATCTCAGAGCTGATATCCAATCAATTAAGGCTCTCCATGTATCATCCACATATCAGTGTCTCTTGCTATGTTCATAACACAGGATAAACCGTCAATTACTTCTTCCATCCAGACTTTACTGTCGGCCTCGGAATTACACCGAATCATGCTCTGGCTCGCGCCTCGGCTCGTGGGCTTTACCACCGGTAGGGAATTGCACCCTGCCTGAAGTTCCATATGTATTAAATTATTTATAGTATACACCTGATTTTTAAAAAATCAAGTACTTGACACATTTATTAATATAAGGAAATGAATAAAACCAAAACATGTAAAAACCGGAACCTCGCACCCACACAGTAAGCGAAATTCCGGTCTCCTTAAATATTAATTTTCTGTCTTTTTACCTTTAACCGTTAATCCTGCTGCCGATCCTCCTATTACAAGCATAAGAAGCCATGCAAATACATGTTTATTATCTCCCGTATCAGGCGCCTGTTCTTTTACTGTCTCTGTATTATCGTCTTTACACGTATCGTCCAATGATGTTGTATCTGTAATCTTTGCAACCACAGTCTGTGATTTTTCAATCTCAACAAGCCCATCCTGCTTGATGTAATATCTGTCACAATCTTTACAATACCAGTATTCAATATTTCCTTCATCTGTCCTGGTAGCCGCCTTTGCCGCTACTGACTGCAAGCCTTCATGCATACTCATATTGTAAGTGCCATATTCTTCGCTGCAGATCGTACACACCGCTTTCTTCACACATGTTGCACTTCCGCCTGCGTGTTTACACTGATAACCACAAACCGTGCATACACCGTTTTTCCAACCATGTGCTTCACTTGTCGATACTTCCTTATCACAGCAATCATATGCCTGCTTATGAGTTTTTTCTGTCTGTACCCATACTAACTTTCCACTGTGATTTGCCATATCTTTATCTGTATACTCCTTGCCACATGTTTCGCAAACCGCACCTTTTGTACATGTTGCTTCTCCGCCGCTGTGTACGCATACATAACCACATGTTTCACAAGCACCGTCTTTCCAGTTATGATTTTCTTGTGCTATCGTCACTTTACCACAGCAATCATATTTCTTTTCATGTGTTGTTGCTGTCTGTATCCATTTTTCCACACCTGAATGATTGTCTGCATTTATTTCTCCATATTCACTGTGGCAGATATTGCAAACCGCTTTCTGCGTGCAGGTTGCTTTTCCGCCTTTATGAATACAATCATATCCACATACCGTGCAGTGTCCATTCTCCCAGATATGATCTGCTATATTAGTTACCTCTGCACCACAACAGTCATATTTTTTCTGATGAGTTTTTTCTGTCTGTACCCATACCTGTTTTCCACTGTGGTTTACAGGATTTAAAGTACCATATTCAGCATTACACTCCGTGCAGACGGCTCTCTTTTTACATGTTGCCGCTCCGCCTACACAGCTTTCTGTTTCTTCTATTGTACAGCCTGCTGTTGTACATTTGTGTGTATGTGTGCCGTTACCATTTGACTTCCATTCACCATATGTATGTTCTGCCTTTGCTGCTGTAACAATCTCACCACATTCACAAATTACAGGTGTTGTACAATCACCATCATCTGTACCACTATGTTTTGTCTTTGTTGTTGTTACCGTACAGCCGTCATTCTCGCACACTTTCCAATGATAAGTATCGTCTTTTGTCCATGTGTCACTAAACTTATGATTTGTCTGTGCCGGAAATATTTTCTGGCAGACAGAACATATTGATTCTTTCGTACAGTCGCTGTTATCCATTATATGATCCGCATTTACCGTAATAGACAGATAAATGCTGTATCCTTCATTATCTGTCAATGTTATTGTCTGTGTGCCATCTGCTGCAGATACAGTATAAATACCGGCCGCATCAGGTGTAAGCGTTTTATTTCCTGCCATTACCTGTGTATAATCTAAAGAAGTTACTTTAAACTGTGCCTTCTCGCAGTATACTCCATTATTTTTAATACCGTCTACCACTGTATCCGGATTAATCTCATTATAATAATATGTAACTGTCTGTGTTTCTGATGTATACACACCCTTTTCATCGCCTGTCTTGCTTAAAAAAGTATATCCTGATGGAATCTTAATATTTTCAGGTACCACATAATTCGTTCCCGATGTGCCCTGAAGTGTAATCGATTCACGTAACTTCTGCTCACTGTCTTTTATCACATAATTAACAATTACTTTTCCTTTGCCTGATGTTACAGCCACATCATCAAAGCTTTCCTTATCTACAAAAATCATTGTAGTATACGCAGGTACAGTTATAACGGAGCCTGAGACTTCACCAAGTGATACAACTCCTGCACTTTCGCCATTTGCAATAACAACCCAGTCCGTAGCAGCTCTTCCTTGAACAGGAATTGTAATTTCTTTTGACACATCTGACTCATTATTTAATACTGCCATAGTATTCCACTCGTCGTCTTTTGTACCTGCAAGCACATAAGCTTCAGAATTTTTTATTGTCTGGCTTTTCGCAAGCGGTGAAAATGCTTTTCGTATCTCCATAAGTCCTCTATAATATGAGACTACATCTGCGTACTCTGCGGAATCCTTCCATTCAATGTAACTGCTGTCTGCAAGAGTTGTTCCCTCAACGCTGTTACACATTTCTTCTCCGCCATCCATAAACAATCTTCCCGGTTTAGCATATTTCATTGCCGCTTTCTGCTTGTATATTTTTACAGCTTTTTCATTTCTTTCGCCATAAGCGCCACCTGTGCTGCCGATTATTTCATCATATAAGGAAGTTTTATTCTGTCTTTCTTCCTTTGTATAATTATCTCCCCATATAACCAGATTGGCATCTTCCTTTGCCAATGATGTCTTTATCTCGTCAAGCCATTTATATACATACGAAGAACCTTTGTACTTTACATTGACACAGTCAATCAAATCCAGTGAAAATCCATCAATATGATATTCCTCTGCCCAGTATCTCATGGAATTAACCATATAATTACGATACATCTTCCGCTCTGTAGAAAACTCATTGTCATATCCCGTATTTGTCGTATACCTTGTACCATTAGTATTCAATCTGTAATAAAACCACGGAACTGACTTTTCAAGAGGATTTTCCTCTGAGGCATGCGTATACGGCATCTCCATCACAACAGAAAATCCCGCACTGTGAAGTGCCTGAATCATCTCTTTACATTCTTTTATAACAGTCTTGCTATCCGACGGATTGGAAGCATAACTTGCCTCAGGTACATTATAATTTAAAATCTCATACTCACTGTCGCCATCAAAATCCGCAAACGGTGCAAGCTGTACTGTCGTAACACCAAGTTCCTTCAGATAATCAATACCCGATACAAGCTCTCCCGCACTGTTTACTTTTGCACCCCTTTCCGTAAAAGCACTGTACTTTCCGCCCGCAGTCATGCCCGATGCGGTATCTGATGAGAAATCTTTAACACTTATTTTATAAACAGTATTTGCTTTTGTCGAATCAACATACACATGTCTGTCGCTGTCCCAACCCTCAGGAGATACTGAAGATGTATCTGTTATATACGAACGCTTTCCGTCTTTGCTTACCGCAACCGAATATGGGTCCTGAATTTTATATTTTGTTGTTCTGTCGCTGCCAATATGGGTAATATCTGTTGTGGTAATCGTATAGTCATAATACAATCCACCACACTCACCAACAATCGTTATAGTCCAGATTCCATTCCATTCCCCATTTACAAGCATTTTCTCTAATACATAAGTTCCTATATCACGTGCATTGCTGTCATTATCATCACCTGTTGCATAAATATTAACTTTTACATCTATTGCCGCAGGTGCCCATAACAAAAATTCAGTTGACTGCTTTGTATATGTCGCTCCAAGCTGCCTGCCCTTACGCGTATGCCCCCAATTATCAACATATGTTCCATCATAAAAATATTTATTATCAATATCTTCTGCCACTTTATTAATATAGCTGTTAGGAATCGTAGCTATCTTTTTACTGTTATCTGCCGCAAACCCGGTAACGGCACTGCTTGAAAATACCATTCCGATTGACAATACCACCGCAGTAATCTTTTTTAAGTTTAAATACTTCATAAACTCTCCCTCCTTTTATTGTACTCAATGTATCTATGCAATACCATAAAGCATTACAAAAATACATTCTATCTTAGTGGTATTATACAATAAAAGGCATCAAAAAAAATGTCATTTACATGAAATGACATTTTTTCGACATGAACGATATTAAAATGAATGTTTATTCTTCACTTTTTAATCGCAATTTATTTATAAAGTTCTGGACCTGATTTTTAAAAAATCAAGTACTTGACACATTTATTAATATTATGATACTATACTTCGGCGCAATTAAATATGGTTATATTGGAAACGACACATCCTCCGGATGATAACGAACAACACATGTTTTGCTTAAGTTATTATTAAGGAGGATTTTTTATGCCAAAAAACAAGTTTCAGGATGTTATTTTCACAATTATTATGGCAACAATTATGGTCTATGGCATGGTCGTATACAATGTTGCCCTTAACACAGGTACTGTGAATGGTACTACTTTCTTAGCTGCAACACACGAGCTCCCAATCATGGTTCCAATTGCGTTCGTGCTCGAGTTCTTCGTTGTAGGAAAGATAGCTAAAATGCTTGCTTTCACTGTTATGCGTCCAACTGACAGACCACAGTTCATCACATATGCAATATCAATATGTATCTGCTGCATTATGTGTCCGATTATGAGTCTTGTAGCTACATTCCTTTTCAAAGAGCCATCCTTTGGCATGTGGGTTAAAACATGGGCAATGAACTTCCCTATGGCAATCTGCTATCAGATGTTCTATTGCGGACCACTTGTAAGGCTTATATTCAGGGCAATATTTGTCAGAAAAAATGCTGATGCCCTAGAGAACATGGGTGCTGCAGAAGCAGAATAATATTAATTACCAGGCAGGAGATTTTCTCCTGCTTTTTTATATATTACGGATATTCAGATAGAAAATGTGTTATTATATGAATATCAATCCAAAGAATGGAGAATTATCATGAAAGCCTATGAACGATTATTAAAATATGTCACTTTCCGTACACCAAGTGACGAAAACAGTGAAACAACTCCCTCATCTGCATGCCAGTTTGAATTAGCCAGATATCTTAAAGACGAGATGGAAGGATTGAATTTATCGGACATTGTACTTGATAATATGTGTTACCTGTATGGTAAGCTTCCAGCAACAAGCGGTTATGAAAATGTACCTGCTATTGGATTTATTGCACATATGGATACTGTGTCCGATTATTGCAATCATGATATTACACCTGTTATAACAGAGAATTTCAATGGTGAATCACTTACACTTCCTGCCGGGATAACTCTGTCTGTGCATGATTTCCCTCATCTTAGTACTCTTAAAGGACGCACAATTATCACATCTGACGGAAGCACTGTTCTTGGCGCTGATGACAAAGCAGGTATTGCTGAAATCCTGACTATGATAGAACATTTGCAGAAAAACAATATACCTCATGGAACAATATGTGTGGCATTCACACCTGATGAAGAAATTGGCAGGGGAGCTGAGCATTTTAACATAGAACAATTTGGTGCCAAATATGCCTATACAATTGACGGCGACACAGAAGGCGAGATTCAGTATGAAAATTTCAATGCCTGCAAGGCAGATTTTCACATTAAAGGCTTCAATGTACACCCTGGTTCTGCCAAAGACACAATGATTAATGCCAGTCTTGTTGCAATGGAGATTAACAACGCACTTCCAGCCATGGAAACGCCTCGCGGAACTGAGGATTATGAGGGCTTCTACCATCTTGTCAGCATGTCAGGCGATGTCAGCGAGGCTTCTATTAATTATATAGTCAGAGACCATGATAAGAATTTATTTGAGGCAAAGAAAAATACTCTCCGCTTAATCGAAAAGAATCTGAATGAGAAATGGGGCGGGGGAACTGTCACACTCACCATTAAAGACCAATATAAGAATATGTCCGAAATCATTGCAGGCTGCATGAATCTTATTGAAAATGCAAAGACAGCCTGTGAGCATGCCGGAATAGAGCCGCTCGTCCTTCCCATCCGTGGAGGAACAGACGGATGCCAGCTAAGCTTCAAAGGACTTCCATGCCCTAACTTGGGAACTGGCGGACACGCTTACCACGGTCCCTATGAGCATATTACTGTTGAAGGCATGGATATGACAGTTGCTATGCTTGTTAAATTGGTTGAAACATTTATCGAATAATATGCTCATATAATCAAAACAGCCGTATGGTCTTATGTAATACGCAAGACTTCACGGCTGTTTCTTTATTATCACGGCTTGCACACTCCACAAGCCTCATATCCCATATCAATAAGCTCATGCCTGCTTCCCGTATAAGTCTTTCTGTTGGAAGCCTCCATACTCTTTGCGCTGCTGCACGACTCCTTATGAAACTTCTTGGTATTCGTGTTAAGCACATAAGTCTGTACATTTGCAGAGTCTGAGACCGTCTGTGAACCACTCTCCGCTACCGAATCATCGGCATGGCTGCTGCCTGTTGCATAATCAATAGCAATTCCCGGCTGTGCATTAAAACAATACACATTGAAAAGAACTCCATCGCCATTATCCTCAACTGACTTAGCCTCCATCTGCACACCGCTAGCAACAAGATTATCGCCAAAAAATACAGGTGTTACGCGGTACAGAACATGATTACCAGTTTCCTTTATGTAATCTGCCACCATATTCTCAAATGGCAGCATACCATCAACATTAAGATATCTTGTTCCTGTAATCAGATTCTTTGCATTGGCATTCTCTCCAGTAAGCTGATATCCAATCAGATGACACCGATTATACAGATATTTGCCATCAACATTATCATACTTAGCCGTCTGCCAGCCTGTCGGCTTGACCTCACCAATAGAGCCGCGCTTTTCCGCAGGCATAAGGTCTTTACCAATATTAGCATATGCTGTGGTACATCTTCCAAGCCCGTCAAGCTCACCATAACTTTCAAATGAGGCAGTTGTCATATCTGTTTCAGTAAAATCAGGATTATTGTCATTAATTACAACATACGGTTCACCCTGATATACTAAAGATGCCATATCATCTGCAACAGCCGTACTCTGAACCTCAGTACTACCCACAGTACCAGCCTGATTATCCTTCTTAGAAGAGCATCCGCTTAACCCAAATCCGCTTCCTACAATAAAGAACACCAGTAAAAATGCGGTTACTCTCCTTAGCACTTCTAACTTTATATTATGCATGTATCATAACTCCTTATTTCTTTCTTACATATCTTTCTTCAGTAATTTTCTCGTGAGAATTACCCTCAAAATCAGTAGAACCCTCCAGCTTAAAATTATTAAGCATGTCCTTAGGAAACTTCACATCAGAAGGATACTTCCTATTCCATTTATACAGGTAAACCTCATCCACCATATCCTCATAAGAAACAATCTCAGAGTCCTCAACAAAACAGAAATCGTCCTTTCCAGCAAAACCAAACTCCTGATTAACCTCAATATTTTCATAACCACCAAAAAGCTGCTTACTATATAAAGAAAGCCATAACTTCCCGCCATCAAGCATCTTAATAATATGCTCATTCAGAACACTGTCCTTAGAAACACGTCTGTTATTAAACATAATTCCATAATCATCATCAACAATAGATATAACCTTCATAAAAAATCCTCCTTTTATATTCCCAGCGAGGGAGCAACGCGACCAAAACTGAACCACACATCTCACCCCACCACTACAGCGAGGGTATGCAAACACCCAACGCTGGCAGGTAAAAACTCCCCGGGTTGGTGGGCTGGGTGTGGTTGTGTGGTTTAATTGAAAACCGTGTGAAGACGCCGGTACTTAGTGCGTGGGGAGAGCCGCCGAAAGGCGGCAAATCCCCACAAACTTAGTACCCGCTGCGTCTTCGCCCGAGCGGGAGCGCGTTTTCAATTAAACCATACAGCCATCCCCAGCCCCCTCTCCGGGGAGCCATTTTTTACCTACTTCTTAAAGGGAAACTTCCCCGATTCCAGCCTCTTCTTAAGCATCACGCCACCGATAGTCTGTGGCTGCTTAGGCGGATTATTCTCAGCTTCTCTTTCCTCCGCTTCTGCAATTCTGCGGCGAATTTCTTCCATCTTATTGTCCATTGCAGCAATCTGCTCTGCACATGAAGACAATTCTGCTGCCAGCTGTTCTGCTTCAGAATCTGGAATATTCTTCTTATAACGAACCTTATGCTCCACGCTCGCCCAGAAATCCATGGCAATTGTACGGAGCTGAACCTCAACCTTCATCATCTTCTTTTCATTCTGAAGGAATATCGGTATCTCAATTATAAGGTGAAGACTTCTGTAACCACTTGGCTTAGGATTCTTGATATAATCCTTTCTCTCAACAAGCACTACATCATCCTGCTTTAACAGGCAGTCGGCAAGCATATAGATATCTTCCGGAAAAGAACATATTACCCTTACTCCCGCAATATCTCTTATGCCTTCCTCAATGCCTTTCATTGTTATAGGAATATTTTTCTTCTTCGCCTTCTTAAATATGCCATCCATAGACTTAATTCTGCTCTTGATACTCTCAATAGGATTTCTGTCATACTGTAATGAGAACTCCTCATTAAGCACCTTGAACTTAGTCTCAACCTCCATAATGGCGCATCTGTAATAAGCATCAGTGTGTTAAACGGCATAATATTTTCTTTTAATAACTCAAGCATTTCATCAGAAAGAAGATTCTCTTTAATGAATCTTTCCTGCTCCTGCTTGAGTATCTCTTCTAATAACATAGTAACCTCTTTTACCTTCGATATATCTTAAAGTGCCTTCTTAATAGCAGCTAAAAGCTCATCATATGTATCAAATGCCTCTAATTCAGGATTATCAGCCTTAATCTGCTCTGTACTCTTAAAGAGGAAACCTGCCTTGCTTGCCTTAATCATTCCTAAATCATTGTGACTGTCTCCTGATGCAATAGTGTCATAGCCAATAGACTGTAAAGCCTTAACTGTTGTAAGCTTCGACTGCTCACAACGCATCTTGAAACCTGTAATCTCGCCATTATCAGCTACCTCAAGAGAATTACAGAAAATAGTTGGCCAGCCCAGCTTCTTCATAAGTGGAGTAGCAAACTGTGTAAATGTATCTGAAATAATGATAACCTGTGTTATGCTTCTTAATTCATCAAGAAATTCCTTAGCACCTGGAATTGGATCAATCTTAGCAATAGTATCCTGAATCTCCTTAAGTCCAAGACCATGCTCCTTAAGAATACCAAGTCTCCAGTTCATAAGCTTATCATAATCTGGTTCGTCTCTTGTTGTTCTCTTAAGTTCTGGGATTCCGCTTGCCTGCGCAAATGCAATCCATATCTCTGGTACAAGAACGCCCTCAAGGTCTAAACATACAATATTCATAATTCAATCTCCTTCACAATCTGATATATAACCAAATTCTATTATATTTTACTCTAGGATGGCATAAAACTCAATATGATTTGTGTAGATAAATTGCTGGATATATCCTACATTATTCTTTTGTAATTATTCTTATCTATTTCTGGCATATAATGTTGGCTTAGCGTATTTAATGACAATTCACAAATCCAGCCACCCCACATTTAAGTCTTTCCAGACCATCCATCAATGTTGCCTTAGGGCACGCCACATTAAGCCTTAAAAAGCTCCTTCCGTCACCACCAAAGCCTTTTCCGGCTGACATATACAGACCTGTCTCTTTTCGTATATATGCAGCAAGCTTTGTTGAGTCATCTGTAATATTACTTACATCAAGCCAGCATAAATATGTTGCCTTGGATTCTGTCATCGAAACTCCATCAATCTCTGCATCCACATAATTCTTCGTAATCTGTTTATTCTCATAGATATATGCTCTTAACTGCTCAAGCCATTCTTCGCCCTTTGTAAATGCAGCTATAGCCGCATCTACTGCGAACACATTTGGCTCAGCTACCTCATCGGTATTGATTGCACGCCATACCTTGTGACGTAGTCGTTCGTCCGGCACACATATTGCTGCTGTCTGTAAACCTGCCATGTTAAATGTCTTAGTAGGTGCTATGCATGTTACAGATATCTTCTTACATACCTCCGAAACACTTGCAAATGGCACATATCCTACTCCTGGGTCTGTAAGCTCGCAGTGAATCTCATCAGATATAACAACAACTCCATATTTATAAGCAAGCTCTCCAATCCGCGCAAGTTCTTCCTTACTCCATACATTTCCACCCGGATTCTGTGGGTTGCACAGAATAAGAAGCGTGGTCTGTGGGTTCTTAAGCTTAGCTTCAAGGTCTTCAAAATCTATCACATATCTGCCATTATCGTATACAAGCTGGCTCTGTAACACATTTCTGCCATTATTAAGAATACTGTTAAAGAAAATGTTGTATACAGGTGTCATGATAACAACATTCTCAGCTGGTGTTGTAAGCTTTCTTACAGAGCTTGATATTGCAGGAATAACCCCTGTTACAAACATAAGCCAGTCGTCTTCCATCCTGAAATTATGGCGTCTTTCCCACCAGCCTGTGTACGCGTCATACCAGCCTTTTGGAACGTCTGAATATCCATATATTCCAAGGTCAGCCTTTGCCTTGATAGCTTCTGTTATCTCTGGTGCTGTCTTAAAATCCATGTCTGCAACCCACATAGGAAGCTCATTGTCTGCAACATCCCATTTCAGCGAATCAGTTCCGCGGCGGTTTACCACCGTATCAAAATCATATTTCATAATCAGCTTCCTCCCTGATAACACACCTTAATTAATTCCTGCATAATATCTTAGTAAGTGAAGGATCAACCTTATCCTTCTCAATTATAAGCTTATCTATGCTGTCCGCTATGATAGTTCCTGAAGTTGGATTTAACACACTGTCAACCCTGCTTGTGATATCAGCATCTACAGTTGAATACTCGAAAGCAAGTGTTGTATTAATAAGCTTGCAGTTCTTCATAACAAGATTATCAATGTAGCATAATCCCTGAAGGCTCTCTATTGTACAGTTAATAAACGTAAGATTCTTTGAATTCCAGCCAAGGTACTCACCTGAAATGTATGAATCATACACTGTTATATTTTCAGCATTCCAGAAAGCATCCTTGCTCATAAGTCTTGAATTTCTTATCTCAAGATTCTTACTTCCATCAAATGGATAATTGCCGACAAGCTTAAGACCGTCAATCTTCATATCGTTGCTGTTCATTGCAAAATAATTCCCCTTTGCCACTACATTTGTCATAGTAACATTATCACAGCTCCAGAGAGTTTCCTCGGCATTGACGAACTCTACATTCTTA
Organism: Eubacterium sp. AM46-8; assembly: GCF_003466705.1. Classification (NCBI taxonomy): domain Bacteria; kingdom Bacillati; phylum Bacillota; class Clostridia; order Eubacteriales; family Eubacteriaceae; genus Eubacterium; species Eubacterium sp. AM46-8. The sequence continues at coordinate 145,920 of NZ_QSEU01000003.1, read as the reverse complement.
AGGCCTAATCTGTTGCATCTTCTGAAATTCTTAGGTGCTTCAATAATTGTATCCTCAACATTAATATCGTTAGTGTACCATACTCCTGCTCTTCCCATCTCAAAGAAATAACAGTCCTTTACATTGACATTGTTGCAGTACCAGAGTGGATATTTCCACTTAAAACTGCTGTTTACAAGCTCTATATTACTGCTCTCCTTTAATGGAGACTCACCATCATCAAATATAGAATCTTCAATACGAAGGTCTTTGCTTGCAAAAAGAGCACGTTCTCCTGTAAGAAGCTGCTGCTTAACTAATTTCTTTTCCATATTTACTCCATTCTTATCTACAAACATTAAAACCCAATCACCATATTATAAGTGATTGGGTTACATTCTAAACATTCTTAAGGTTCTCTACCATCTCTTCCATTGTGTGCCAGCCAAGTACTGCACATTTAACTCTTGCTGGCATATGAGAGATATCTCTTAATGCTCCGGCTTCATCAAGCTCATCAATCTCTTCCTCAGTTGCCTCATCCTTAATCATCTTAAGGAAAAGTTCTGAGAGATGTACAGCCTCATCAACAGGCTTTCCAATGATAAGCTCAAGCATTATATCTGCTGATGCCTGCGATATTGCACAGCCATCTCCTGTAAATGCCCCATCAACAATAGTTTCTTAGCATCATCAAACTTAAGCTTTAAGATAATGTCATCTCCACAGCTTGGATTAACACCCTCAAGCTCTAAGTCTGCATTGTCTATATCATGCTTATGATATGGATGCATGTTGTGGTCCGTAAGAACCTCATTATAAAAAGTTTTAGTCTCCATATCCCATAAGCCCCCTGATCTTAGATAGTTCTTCTACAAAATGCTGTACTTCTTCTTCTGTGTTATAGAAAGCAAAGCTTGCTCTCGTTGTTGAATTAACCTTAAGGAAATCCATTAATGGCTGTGCGCAGTGATGCCCTGCTCTTACTGCAATATGCTGTGAATCAAGTATAGAAGCAACATCATGTGGGTGTACTCCGTCAATTGTAAATGTGACTATACCCTCATGGTCTTCTGCCTTCGAAGAACCTATTAAATTGACTCCCTTCATGTCCTTAATTGCATCTACAGCAATCTTAGTAAGCTTTCGCTCCTGTGCCATAATTGTGTCAAATCCAACATTGTTAATATAATCAATTGCCGCATGAAGTCCTACTGCACCGCCTGTATTAACAGTTCCTGCCTCGAACTTATGTGGAACCTCTGCATATTTAACTCTGTCCCAGTGAACAATCTCAATCATCTCACCACCGCTTAAGAATGGTGGCATCTTGTCAAGAAGCTCTTTCTTGCCATATAATGCTCCGATTCCCATAGGTGCTAACATCTTATGTCCAGAAAATACAAGGAAGTCAACATCAAGGTCTGTTACATTAACCGGCATATGAGGAACACTCTGTGCTCCGTCAGCCACAATAACCGCACCATGTGCATGTGCAACCTCTGCAATATGCTTTATATCATTAACTCTTCCTAATACATTAGAAACCTGGGTAACTGCTACAAGCCTGGTCTTATCTGTGATAACCTCTAAAGACTTGTCTGTAATCTCTCCATTCTCATCAGGTATAAGCTGCTTTAATACCGCTCCACATTTTTCTGCAACCTGCTTCCATGGAAGGAAATTGCTGTGGTGTTCCATAACACTAACAACAATCTCATCACCCTCTTTAATGAAATTCATTCCATAACTGTATGCAATTAAGTTAAGACTCTCTGTAGCATTTCTTGTAAATACTATCTGGCTTGCATCTTTAGCACCAATAAACTGTGCTACTGCCTTTCTTGCATTCTCATAGCTTTCTGTAGCAATCTCACTTAATTCGTATACACCTCTGAACGGATTGGCGTTCATCTCCTGATAATACTTATTAACTGCATCAAGAACAGCCTGTGGCTTCTGTGTAGTCGCTGCATTATCAAGATATGCAATATTGCTTCCCGAAATAAGTGGGAAATCTTTTCTTATAGACTCAATCGTCTTACTTAACTCACTCATTAATAAACCTCTTTAATGTAGTCATGTATCTCGTTCCTGATACCATCATCAGGGATTTTGCCGCATACAGCTAAAAGCTTAGCTGCTGCCAGCATATTATAACATTCTTGTGCCGGTATTCCTCTTGATTCAAGATAGAATAAAAGCTCCTCATCAGGCTTTCCTATAGTTGCACCGTGATTACCGACAACATCTTCTTCTGCACATAGAATAATAGGAATAGTCTGGTTGACACATTTTTCATCAATAAGAAGAACTTCTTCCTTCTCATTACCTACAGAACCTGCTGAACCCTTAACGAAATCAATAGTTCCTCTGAACAGCTTAAATGCTGTATCTCTCAATGCACCTGCCGCATTGATTGCACATTCTGTCTTCTTGCCAATATGTCTTATGCAGTAGTTCATATCAAGTCTTTCTTTACCTGCTGCAACATATCCAATCTCTGCAGACATAGAGCTTCCATTACCTGCAAGCTTAATCTCACAGCCTTCGTATCTGTTCTTACCGCTTAAGTAAAGCTGCACAAGCTCAATTCTTGCACCGTCTTCGCAGTAACCACCGATATCATTAATAAATGTTGTCTCTGCGCCTACCCTCTGAATCTGGATAAGACGGATAACCGAATCCTTCGCAGCATATAATCTTGTCTGTACTGCTGCAAAACCTTCCCCGTCCTTATCTCCGTTAAAATCCATATAAACATCAATGCTGGCATTCTCTTTAGTTTCAATACCAACAACATTGATGTCTGCATTACTCTTTCCATAATTGAAGTTGAGTCTTACAAAACCTGCATTCTTCTTATCTGTTATATAATATACAGGTTCAGTCTGTGACTTCTTAGCTGCCTCTGTAATCTCCTGACCACATCCACCAATGATATTGTCAAGCTCCCCATTGTTAAGCTTTCCATCATCTATAAGACTGACATCATTAACAGAAGCATTTAACTCACCTGTACGGTTAATTACAACCTCTCCAACCTTGCTCTGGTTCATATGAAGATGATTCCATGTCTTGGCTGGGATACGGTTTATTATCATGTCCTTTTCTTCGATACCTATCATATCATATTCCTCACTCTGATTAACTTAACCAATGCTGCCCTTCATCTCAAGCTTAATAAGATTATTCATCTCCATTGCATACTCAAGCGGAAGCTCCTTAGATACATTATCAGCAAATCCTGAAACAATCATTGCTCTCGCATCATCCTCCGGAATTCCTCTTGACATAAGATAAAATACAGCATCATCACTGATTCGTCCAATTGTTGCCTCATGTCCTACATCCGCATCATTAACACGGATATCCATAGCCGGAATTGTATCAGATCTTGAAATATCATCTATCATAAGTGACTGACATGAAACTGATGATTTACTCTTCTTAGCCTTGGTAGTCATTGTTACCGCACTTCTGAAAGTACTGATTCCGCCACCCTTAGATATTGACTTAGTACTTACAACTGATGTTGTAGCTGGTGCGTTATGAACTACCTTCATACCTGTATCAAGGTTCTGTCCTGCTCCTGCAAATGTAATTCCTGTGAATTCACAGCTTGAACGCTCACCATTAAGGATACTCATAGGATACAGATATGATACATGCGAACCAAATGAGCCTGAAACCCATTCAATCTTACCACCCTCAGCAACAGTAGCTCTCTTAGTGTTAAGGTTATACATATTCTTGCTCCAGTTCTCAATTGTTGAGTAACGAAGCTTTGCATTCTTAGCCACAAAAAGTTCAACCGCACCTGCATGAAGATTGGCAACGTTATATTTAGGTGCTGAACATCCTTCAATAAAGTGAAGACTTGCACCCTCATCAACAATAATAAGTGTATGCTCAAACTGACCTGCTCCTGCAGCATTAAGTCTGAAATATGACTGCAGAGGAATCTCAAGATTAACTCCCTTTGGTACATACACAAATGAACCACCAGACCATACAGCTCCGTGAAGTGCTGCGAACTTATGATCCTGTGGTGTAATAAGCTTCATAAAATGCTCGTGTACCATATCTGCATATTCACCTGTAAGTGCACTTTCCATATCAGTGTATACAACACCCTGGTCAGCAACCTCCTTACGGACATTATGGTATACAAGCTCTGAGTCGTACTGTGCTCCAACTCCGGCTAACGACTCTCTCTCCGCCTTAGGAATACCTAATCTGTCAAATGTATCCTTAATCTCTTCTGGTACATCATTCCAGTCACCCTTCATATTCGTATTGGCACGAACATAAGTAGCAATATTATCCATATTGAGTCCATCAATAGACGGACCCCAGTCAGGCACCTGCATATTATTATATATCTCTAATGACTTAAGTCTGAACTCTCTCATCCAAGCAGGATCATGCTTCTCTTCTGATATCTTCTCAACGATTTCAGGAGTAAGTCCCTGCTTTATTCTGTAAGAGTCGTTCTCTTCGTTCTTAATATCATAAACACTTCTGTTTATGTCATCTACAAATGTCTTTTCTTCCATTACAAGCCTCCGAGCCTTAATTACCTGATGAATCTTTCGAAACCATTCTCATTGATATCATCAATCATAGCACTGTCGCCTGTTGCAACAACATTACCATTGACAAGAACATGAGTATAATCCACCTTAAGTGCCTCTAAGATACGGGTGCTGTGAGTGATAATAAGAAGTGCTCCGTTCTGAGTCTTCTGATACTCTTCAACACCTAGCGATACTGTCTTAACAGCATCTACATCAAGTCCTGAGTCAGTCTCATCAAGAATAGCAAGAGAAGGCTCAAGCATAAGAAGCTGTAATATCTCAGCTTTCTTCTTCTCACCACCTGAGAAACCAACATTAAGGTCTCTGTCCATATATGATGGATCCATCTGAAGGAATTCCATCTTCTCCTGAAGGAGCTTCTTGAACTTGAAGTATGTCATCTTCTTTCCACGCTGCTCCATAGAACTTCTTATAAAATTACCGAGTGTAATACCAGGAACCTCAATAGGATTCTGGAATGACAGAAAAAGACCTGCCTGTGATCTCTCTGCGACATTCTTAGAAAGTAAATCTTCTCCGTTAAATGTAACCTTACCCCCTAATATCTCATATCTTGGGTTACCCATAAGAGCATAACCAAGAGTAGACTTACCTGCTCCGTTAGGTCCCATAAGTACATGAGTCTCTCCCTTATTAAGAGAAAGATCAACCCCATGAAGTATTTCTTTATCTTCAACACCAACCTTAAGCTGGCTCACATTTAATATTTCCTGTGCCATAATGCCTCCTTAGCTGTACATTCTTTTAGCAACACACATAATATCATTGAAAGAAAAGGTTGTAAAGTTATTCATAATAACAATTGTTACTATTGTTTAACATAGTTACTTCTCTTTTGCGGCTTGAACCCACAATTCCATCTCCCGTTTCTTTGCATCATTAATATTGCTTACTATTTCCCTTGCGAATATATCGTCGGTTTCTTTTTCTCTATTTCGGAAACCATCGTATCTTCATATATATATCTTACTTCCCTGAGATAAAATATAAACACGGGTATATCTTCACTGTAATCCTTACTCTTTGATACTACCAGCTCCACCCACTTATACTCGCCATCAAGAAGCCGTCTGTGTCTCAATCTCAGTGATTTTTTATTATTTCTGAAATGTTCAAGCACCTTGTCCGGATTGACAAAATCTCTATATGCCCCGGCATCCTCAGGGTGAACTACTCCCATATCAATATATTTGTCAATATATTCCTTAATACTGCCTGATAATCCGGCATCTCTTATTATGTCCTCCTGGGTTGACTTTATAAGTTCATATCTGTCATGCAGAAAATCAGCCCTGAGTATCTTAATAAATGTATCATATACAATATCCATTGCATCTTCTCTTGCACCTGCCTGATAATCAGCTTCTTTCCATGTGAAAAGCACTCTCCTGTTATCCTCAGAATAATTTGTTGGCTTAGTAACCTCAAATACATACCATTTGTATGCTCCATCCATATTATATCTTATCTGATATGTTCCTCTTTCTTTCCCATCATCAAGCTGTTTCTTAATTCTGTCAAGATTAATAGCTTCCTTGTAAAGTGAAACATCATCCGGGTGAATAACACCATACTTAATATATCTGTCTGCATATTCTGCAATAGTCTTAGGTCTTGGTATCATAACATAATCAGGCTCATCTGCCCTTCTTATAAAGTGATATGCTCCCGTATCCAGATCAACATCTGCAATCTTCCAGAAGTAATCAGTTATCTCCTTAAGATAAGACTTATCATTCTTTCTTGTTCTTAAAATAATAAGCTTATCAGCTACGTTATCCTTATTATCAACAAGCTTCTCATAGTCACTTATAGACATAGGTCTGTAGTAATAAAATCCCTGTGCATATTCACAGCCTAAAAGTTCAAGCAGCTTGAGCTGTTCATCAGTCTCAACCCCCTCAGCAATAGCAGGAAGATCCAGCTGTCTTGCCATATCAAGAACTGCCGTTATAATGCTTACACCTTTATCATTATTTTCCGGATTAAGGTCTAGAAATTTCATATCCAGTTTCAGAACATCTGCATCAATATCTTTAAGCATGTTAAGTGATGAATATCCGCTTCCAAAATCATCAATAAGAATCTTAAAGCCCGCATTCTTAAATGCCTTCTCCGTATCCTTAATTACTGAACCATTCTCCACATATGCACTCTCTGTAATCTCTATTTCAATATACTCTGTTGAAATATTATATTTTTCAATCATGTCTTTAAGTATTGTTACAACATCCATAGAGTATATATCTGCTCTCGAAACATTTATTGATATTGGCAGTACTGTTCTTCCCTCATCAAGCCATCTTCTTATAGTCTGACATACTTTATCCCATATATACACATCAAGTTTATTTATGAATCCGTTTTTTTCAAGCATTGGTATAAACTGTCCTGGTGAAATAAATCCTTTCTCAGGACTTATCCATCTCACAAGTGCCTCAGAACCAATAATCTTACCTGTCTCTAATATACATTTGGGTTGAAGATAAAATGTAAATTCTCCATTATCCATTGCGCTGCATATCTCTGGCATAAGCTTAGCTTCTGCTTCCTGTTCCCTTGTCATACTCTCATCATACCAGCAGATATCCTTATCAGGGCGCTGTTTTGCTATCTCTAGTGCACCATACGCATAATCACACATCTCTCCTGTTGTTATATCCTTATCTGCAGTCTTATATGCACCATAATATGCCCTTGTAATATCATGCCCCCTGTATCCGTTAACAATACCTGATATTCTTTTTCTGATTAGATTAATCACATCATCGTTCTCTTCAAATATAACACAGAAATTATCTCCACCCATATATCCGGAAATTGTTCCATACCCGGCATCTATACTCTTAAGAGCTTCTCCAATCTCTATAAGAAGCTCATCACCAGTTTCACGACCATACCACTTATTAATAAGGTGAAAATTCTCTATATCTATCGCCAGTATGCAATATGTTTTGTTATCAAAAAGTACTGTTTTATCAGCTATTCTCCAGAAAGTTCTTCTTAATGGAAGATTTGTAGTCAGATCATAATTATATCTATCAGGGTTAATCCTTAACTTATTGTACCTGCTCATGTCTACCATAGCTGCCTCCTTTATACCCTCAATATCTTATAAACCCACGTTGCTCAAAATACCTTTTTCATTTTATCATTATTACATTGATAAAACAATAATTTAAATATAAAATAACTATCAACCGGATATGTTTAAAAAATTATATAAAGGAGACTTTAACATGGCAAAATACATAATGGCTCTTGATGCCGGAACAACAAGCAACCGCTGTATTCTTTTCAACAGAAGTGGTGAGATGTGCAGTATTGCACAGAAAGAATTTACACAATATTTTCCAAAACCCGGCTGGGTCGAACATGATGCAGATGAAATCTGGTCAACAATTCTGGAAGTTGCCAGGCAGGCTCTTGCAAATGTAGGTGCTAATGCGTCAGATATTGCCTCAATAGGAATAACCAACCAGCGTGAAACAACAGTTGTATGGGACAGACATTCTGGTGAACCCGTATACAATGCTATTGTGTGGCAGTGCAGAAGAACTTCAGAATACGCAGATTCTCTTAAAGAGAAAGGGCTTACCGAAACAATCCGTAATAAAACCGGTCTTGTTATTGATGCATATTTCTCTGGAACCAAGTTAAAATGGATTCTTGATAATGTTAAAGGTGTCCGTGAGCGTGCCGAAAAAGGAGATCTTCTTTTTGGAACAGTTGAAACATGGTTAATCTGGAAACTTACTAAAGGTCAGGTTCATGCCACAGATTATTCCAATGCATCAAGAACAATGCTTTTTAATATTAACACGCTTGAATGGGATGACGATATATTAGCCCAGCTTGATATTCCAAAATGCATGCTTCCAAAGGCAGTCCCATCAAGCAGTATATTCGGTGAGACCTCCGCTGAATTCTTCGGCTGTCCTATTCCAATCGGAGGCGCTGCCGGCGACCAGCAGGCTGCGCTTTTCGGACAGACTTGTTTTGATGCAGGAGAGGCCAAGAATACATACGGGACAGGCTGCTTTCTTCTTATGAATACAGGAGAAAAACCTATTTTTTCCAAGAATGGTCTTGTTACTACTATTGCATGGGGACTTGACGGTAAAGTGAACTATGCCCTTGAAGGCTCAATATATGTAGCCGGAGCTGCCATCCAGTGGCTTCGTGATGAAATGCATTTTATAGATTCTTCACAGGATTCAGAATATATGGCAAGAAAGGTTCCCGATACCAATGGATGCTATGTTGTTCCCGCATTTACAGGACTTGGCGCGCCATACTGGGACCAGTACGCAAGAGGTACTATCTTAGGAATAACCCGTGGTGTCAACAAATATCACATTATACGCGCCACTCTTGAATCAATCGCTTATCAGGTAAACGATGTTCTTACTGCAATGAAAGCAGATTCAGGCATAGAACTTTCTTCTCTTAAGGTCGATGGTGGAGCTAGTGCTAACAATCTTCTTATGCAGATGCAGGCTGATATATCCGGTGCTCCTGTAAACAGACCTGTATGTGTTGAAACAACTGCCATGGGTGCGGCTTACCTTGCCGGACTTTCAGTTGGTTACTGGAAAAGTACCGATGACATAAGAAAGAACTGGTCTGTAGACAGAACATTTGACCCTGAAATTACCCAGAATGAGCGTGATTCCAAAGTCAGAATGTGGAAAAAAGCTGTTTCTTATTCATTTAACTGGGATAAATAATTCCGTCGGATGATTCTTCTAACATATAAAAGCGATATTGTATAAAAGTAAATTCATACAATATCGCTTAATCTTTTATTACCTTACAACACTCTTCTGGTTTTTGTGCATTGCACGAAATTTAGTAATGTTATTTTACCTATTATCCACCTTCTCCGGATACATATCATGATTTGCCATACGGTTGAATGCCACATCTTCCCACTTAGTTCCTGGCTTTCCATAATTGCAGTATGGATCAATGGAAATTCCACCACGTGGTGTGAATTTGCCCCACACTTCAATATACTTTGGCTCCATCAGCTTAATCAAATCCTTCATAATCACGTTCACGCAGTCCTCGTGAAAATCCCCATGATTACGGAATGAAAACAGGTACAGCTTTAAGCTCTTGCTTTCCACCATTCTCTCGCCTGGGACATACGAAATAATAATGTTTGCGAAATCAGGCTGCCCTGTAATTGGACAGAGACTTGTGAATTCCGGGCAGTTAAACTTCACGAAATAATCATTTTCTGGATGTTTGTTTACAAATGTTTCAAGCAGGCCAGGGTTGTAATCTGTCTCGTAATTGTTCTGCTGGTTGCCTAATAATGTTAAATTCTCTTTTTCTCTCATAGCTTTCTCCAATTTTTATTTTATTGCAGGGTCACTTACCCCATTTGCTGCAAATGCAGCCGCTCTGTCGATACAGGTTCCACATTTGCCGCAAGGCACATCCTTTCCTTCATAGCAGGACCATGTAAGCTCGTATGGTGCGTTAAGCTCTAAGCCCATCTTCACCACCTCCGCCTTAGTCATATTCACAAATGGCGCCTCCACCTTTAACTGATGTCCTGAGCCCTCAAAAATCGCCTGATTCATAGCATCATTAAACATCGGTGAACAGTCTGGATAGGCAAAACCGGCTGAATCATCTGCATGTGCGCCATAAAGAATCACGCTACAGTCCTTGCTTAGTGCAATGCTTGCCGCCGATGAAAGAAACAGTCCATTTCGAAATGGCACATAGGTGCTTACAGGCTTTTCGCCCTCCGTCTTTTCAATCTGCCTGGCATAGCTCTCCTCTGGAATTTCCTCTGTAGACTGCTGCAATAAAGAGCAGTTGCTATATTGAAAAATCTTACTCAGATCCAGGAATAACTGCTCCACTCCGTAAAATGCAGAAACAGCCTTTGCCGCCTGAATTTCTTTATCGTGCTTCTGTCCATAAGAAACTGACAGAGCAATTACATTGTCCTTTCCATATCGGCTCACTGCCAATGCCAGTGCCGTAGTGGAATCCACGCCACCGCTTGATAATACTAATGCTTTCATAACTCATCTCTCCTATCTTAGATACATTTGTAATGCTGCATCGTCCTTAAAGCTTCCTCTTAACTCTACAGTCATTGTTCTCGTGTTGTTTTTCTTAATTCCTCTTGCCGACACACAGCTGTGATATCCTTCAAGCACCACCGCAACATCCTCGCTTCCTGTTATCTCTGCCATAATGTCCGCAATATCCTGACCGATTCTTTCCTGTAACTGCAGTCTTCTTCCAACCATATCGCATATTCTTGCAATCTTTGATAAGCCTATAACCTTCCCATTAGGAATGTACGCAACTGTCGCCTTCATATCATACATAAGTGCCATATGGTGCTCGCAGTAAGAAAACAGGTCGATGTCCTTCATAACTACAACCTTAGAAGTATCAAGCTCCTCAATTTCATCCTCAAATGTCTTATCAAACATCTGCGCAATTTCGTGATTGGAGTAATTCATCCCAAGAAAGACCTCCTCGTACATCTTCGCAACTCGCTTTGGTGTATCCTTTAAGCCCTCTCTCTCCGGGTCGTCGCCCAATGCAACAAGAATCCCTCTAATATGCTCCTCAATCGCTTTCGTATCTATCATCATAATCTCCATTCTTGCTTCACCCCGCAAACTTTGGGCTGAAAGCACAAATTTGCATGTGAAAAATCTTTGATATTAGGATTTTTCACATTATACGCCCCTTTCCTCTGGGTTCCAGATTACCTTGTGCATCTGAATCTGAAGACGCAAATCATTCATCCTTTTACCGGTCATGAAATTCACGATTTCCACTGGCTCAATTGAACCAAACACTGAGCTTATGAATACCTGGCATCTTTCTGTCAGATGAAATTTTTCAATTATTTTCTCTGCACATTCCAAATCATTAATGCTGCCCGAAACGAACTTGACTGTGTCCTGCTTTCTTAGAGCTTCCATATTGGAGAGAAGCATTTTCTCCTCACAGCCGCTGGATGGCAGCTTGTAATCCATAGTAAGGCTAAGTTTTTCTTTTGAAAATGCATTGGCAAGGGGAGCAATATCAACCGCTCCATTAGTTTCAATCTCTACTCGAATGTCCGATTTGTTCAATAATTTTTCTACTAGACTCCTGATATCCTTCTGTAATAGAGGCTCTCCCCCTGTCAGCGTCACATTTTTAATGCCTGTCTCACTGACATATTCACAAATCTCATCTGGTGACAGCTCCTCGTAATCACAAGCTGGCTCATTGGCCCACTTTGTATCACAGTAGGAGCAATTCAGGTTACAACCCTTGAATCTGATAAACACCGCCAATTCTCCGGCTCTTCTTCCCTCTCCATTAATACTTATAAATTTCTCAACAACTTTCATATTAGTTTCTTTCCTTTATTCTTCGTATGCTGCTACATTATTAGGTGTCTCGTATACTTCCACTCTGTGGATTGGAAAGCCTTTTGCACTCATCAGCTCATAGAAATATTTTGAAAAATGCTCCGCAGTAGGTCTGAAGCCAACTTCAATCATACGAAACTCCTCCGCCTGTAATGCAGCAATTGTCGCACCTTTTAGAGAACCTTTTTCATAAATCAGGCTGTGGTCAAAATCATCACAGATATCCTTCAAAGCATTTTTTAAATCAGAAAAATCCACAAGCATTCCTCTTGTCTGACCCTCATCCTTTAACTGGTCTGCTGCTATTTCAACAACAACTCTCCAGCGGTGACCATGAAGATTCCTGCATTTTCCGTCATACCCCTTCAGAAAATGTGCAGAATCAAAGCTGCTCTCGGTTTTTAAATAATACATTTTAGTTTCTCCTCTAATTTATTGGGAATAAAAACAGAATTGCTTAGAAAAGAACGTGCCCCACTGTGAGCACATATAGAAAGCCCTGTAAATGTATACACACCTACAGGGCTAAATTACATAAAAAGTCTTCTTAGCAGCCCTGGTTTTATTTAACGACAGGATGGTACAAACGAACTGTCGCGCATTTTTATGCGATATGTCTATTATAAGTATTTTTCTGGATATGTCAATGTAAATTTTCCCCCAGCAGCTGCACCTTTATCACGTTCATTATGCGTGCCGGGTATGTTTCCTGAATTTCTCCTGCAATTGTTATTGAAACCATATCATTTACTGCCAGGTCAGACAGCTCAATCTCTGTTTCCTCCTTCGTCCATGAAGTTTTATATTTGACCCTATTAAACCAATCTTAAACCGATTAATCTTTTAATATATCTTATCAACCTCATCTTCATACACTGATTCAGTATGAGTATCAAATAGCACCCATTCCACCAGATCAAAACAATCTGGATTATCCTGCAAGAACCGGTTTACTGTATGTACCGCAATCTTTGCTGCCAACTCAACAGGAAAACTATATATTCCCGTTGATATTGAAGGAAATGCAATAGACCTGATTCCATTATCCATTGCCAGCTTCATAGAATTAAAATAGCAGTTAGCAAGAAGCTCCTCTTCTCTATCTCTGCCTCCATTCCATATCGGTCCTACAGTATGAATAACATAATCGCATGGTAAATTATAGGCTTTTGTTATCTTTGCTTCTCCAGTCACGCATCCGTGAAGTGTCCTACACTCAGCCAGAAGTTCCGGTCCTGCGGCTCTATGAATCGCACCATCTACACCGCCTCCGCCAAGAAGAGAGTTATTTGCTGCATTAACAATTGCCTGCACATCTGTTACTTTTGTTATATCTCCTTTTACTGTCTTAATCAAATACATCTTTCTTACCTGCCTGTTTATTATATTACCTCTGCCCCAAATGGCATCAGAGACAATTTAGCAATTTTGAAAAACTGCTTTCCGAAAGGAATTCCGATAATTGTTATACAACATATCAGACCTGCCAAAACCCACGACAGTCCACTCAACAATCCACCACATATAAACCAAAGTATATTTCCTAATATGCTCATATCAATATTCCTTCTCTATCTCTCCATATATTCCATACATTTTCTTGAACGCATCAAGGTCTGCCTGATTTTTAATCAGCATAACCTCCTCTATCTTACCTGTATGAATGTCCTTAAAGCCTGCAACCTGCTCACCATTACATATGCTTGCCTTGATTACTGGTTTCTTATTTTCTTTATCATATGTCTTTATAACTGTCTTTTTCTTAAAGAATCCCACTCTGAGCACCTTCTTTTGACTTTGCCATCAGTATAACAACTGCCTATACCATTCATCCTTCGTCATATCATCACCACAAATTGTATGGTTTCATGGTTTCTGAATTTCGATATTCATGTTTCTCATAATATCCTATCAGCTTACTCTCATCTCTGAGTGCCACCATGTAAACATCTTTATTCTGTTTCTCATTATGAAAAGTATAAACGATATTATGGCTTTCATCTGCTGCAAACCAGTCCACTACCTGCTGTATTTTATCTCTTGATTCCGGACTATGACAATCTAACAAACTTCTTCCAATAAGTTTATCTCCGCCTCGCTTCGCATAGCTGGTAACAGCTGCCGGATTCATGTAGATAATCTCATGTTTGAGATTGCATATAACAACGGATGCCCTGTCCTGATCAACAATACTCTTATAAAAGCTGACATAGGATTTAAACTTAATTACCTTTTCATTATCCAGCCTCTTTTGAAGTTGTGGTTTCTTTTTTCGATAATAATCGTATATCTCTCCATCAGGTATCCAGATTTGTGCCTCATTTATCTTATCAAGTACAGCTTCAACAATCTGTTCATCTGCCAGTAAATCAGGTACTTTATCATGCTCTGTTACATACTTTTTGTATTCTTCATACACCCATTCTGTAATCTTATCCTTCTGCTTCATCTTTAGATTACTAAATTGTTTGTTCATCTGTAAAATCTGACCATCAATCTTTTTATGTATTTTAGTTTTCTTACTTTTTGCCATCTTCAGCTATCCTTTAAAACTTCACTATTTCCGGTTCATGGGTAAATGATGAGAATGTGACTGTTGCATTCTTGAAATAGAATACCTCGGTATTTCCATCATCTGCTGAGTACATATTCTGTAAAGATGGATAAGCATCAAGCATAGACTGTCTTGCTTCTCTTCTGTCATCTTCTACAAGTTCTCCGGCTACACGAAGCCACTCGCCATTTTTAAATGCACAAATTTCTACCTTCGGGTTTGCGTGAATCTGCTTTGAAACATCCTTTACCTTGCCAGTCTGAATATACAACTTTCCTTCAAAAATGTGTGCTGTTCCAAAAGGTCTTACCCTTGGCTGGTCGCCTTCTACTGTTGCCAAATAATATGTCTCTGCTTCTTTTAAAAATTTAGCTACTCGTTCCATGATGTAATCCTCCTGAATTGATTAATATCGTTTCATATTTACAAACAGTTTCATTTTATTGGTTATAAAAGTATATCTTCAATAAATCTATTGTTGCTTTGTCATTTATGACGGCCCGTCCTATTGTTATGCCATTGCTGATGATAATATATTCTCCGTTTTCATATCTGGCATTTACCAAATCATCTTCCCCTTTTAAGTCTATACATATACTTGATATAATTCCGCAAATCTCCTCTTGTGAGCTTCCGCTTTTTATCTCATAAGCATAATCCGCATCTCCTATCTCATTCAGATCAGTTACCAAACAATACTCCGCTCCATTCATCAGCATTTCTTCATTCAAAGTGGGTAATTGAGCCGTCTTATACTCATTAAATAAAAAGATAACTACAAGCGCAATGAATGCCGGAAAAAAGATACCGCCAAACCGCTGTGCATAATTTTGTTCTTCCCACCGCTTGCTATGACGACCAAACAGCGGTATTTTCATCTGCACCAAACCTGCTCCTATACTTACAAGCAAAAAATAAAATATAACTTTTATCAAAGACTCATCCCCCATTTAATCATTAATAAAAATATCGTTCCTAAAACGACGCCTACTAACCATATAAAGCGAAACACCTTGTTATATCTCGAACTATTAGAACAAGGAACAAGCCAATATTCCTGTGGAAACTCCAAAATGTATTCTTTTAATTCCTGCTTCAATTCCATGACTATACTCCACATTAATCCAAATAGCACAATGCACACCGTTCCATAATATGTAATTGATGCATTTGTAACCACAGCAAAGAAATAATGTGCCATCTTAAGAAGGAAGATACACCACGCAATACAGCATGAAATTGTAAACGCCCTTTTCATTTTCCACTTCAAACCAAATATAACCTCTGGAACGAATACAGTCAATGCCCCCATCGGCAATCCTCCTGTTCGTCCATGTGTGAAATCGCTCTCCGACTCCAAAGACCAAATTCCTATCAATACTATTACTGCTGGTATTAGTATGGTGCAGAACAAGTTATATGCAATAATCAACACATTTTCATTGTCGTCGTTCATAACTTAGCCCCCAATCAGTTCATCAAGCCTGATAGCCACTCTTCCTGATAATGAATAATACAATGCTGTTAGCTTTGCCTTGTCGTACAAATTTGCATACACATTATAATAACATAGCGATATTGACATACCGAAGCCAAATATTTTTAAGGGTATAGACGTTACATCAAGTTCTTAGTATATGAAATTTGCAAATTATTCTTGGATTTGGCTCAAATCAAATGCACCGTTCTCAATCAACTTCAAAATTGTGTCTACCAAGTTGTTTTTTACAGTTTCACTTTCATTTTCAACGCCAGAATACTCTACGTAAATAGTGTTCTCTCCCATATCAAAGGTTGCATAATATATTACGGTTTTGATACCTTGACTATTTGACTTTGTTACGAAATATCCTGCATCGATATCAACGCCGTCTACACTTGAAGTGATTGTATTTCCATCAATGATAGTATCTAATAGATTTACACCCTGTTTAGATACTACCATTCTTGTATCACCAATTTTTCCCTCAAAACCCAGAATATTATGATTGTCAGCATCAAAGTAAGCATCTGCGGTAACAGGCAGGTCTGCAAAAAGCATTTCAATCTCAGCATTGCTCAAAGGTCTTGTTGTTACATTTAAGTTAATTGAAGATTGTGATAAGTCATTTTTAACAAAAGTAATTGTTTCTCCACCATCCAGCGTGGCAATATCGTTTTTTGTACCAAACAGATTGCTTTGAAAAACTCCCACTCCAATCACAACAACGAGTACGAAGCAAGCAGCAACCGACACCCATTTTTGCCGATTAGTAATTTTACTTGTTTTTTTCATAGGTTCAGCCTCCTTAATATACTGATTATCGACATTTCCCAATGCCCTTAAAAGTTTCTTTTCTTTCATACAGAGATACCTTCTTTCTCTAATAATTTTTTAAGTTCGTTCCTTGAACGAAATAATGACATCTTGATTTTGCTCTCACTCATACCATATTCCGTTGCAATTTCTTTAATGGGCGATAAATACCAATATCTTCTCATAAAGATTTTTCGCTGTTCTAATGACAGGGAAGAAAGAAAGCGGTTGAGAATATCCGTTAGAGCAATTTCTTCAACAATGTTTTCTGTACTATCCAACGATGGTATGCACTCTTGTATTTCATCAAAAATCAATGACATTTGCCCGCCATTACGTTTCTTTGCATTGAGCAGTTCGTACCTGTCCAAAGATAAGTTGCGAGTAATCTTCCCCAAAAAAGTTTTTAGGACAGATGGACGGTTAGGCGGTATGCTGTTCCAAGCTCTTAAATAAGTATCATTTACACATTCCTCGCTATCTTCGTCATTGTGAAGAATATTAGAGGCTATATATCTGCAATACTTTCCGTATTTTTTTGAAGTTTCGGATATAGCAGCTTCGGAGCGCTCCCAATATAAATCTAATATCTGCTTATCATCCATAAGCTTCTCCTCCTTCCCCTTGTATTAAGGTCTTTCACCCTAATAGACGAGAAAAATGTGTCAAGCGTCACTTAAATTCAAAAAATATTTATTCAAAGATTAGCTTTCATTTTTTGAAAGAATATAATAAAACAGCAAAAGACGTACACCAACAAGTCTCTTAATATTCAATGCGGAAAAAGTTATTTCAAATGGGGGTTTAATTTTGCCCCCTCCAGGGTATTATACTGGTTCCACCAAAGGCGGGGTTTCGCAACACCATAATTACTTGTTGCTTCCTAAAGGAAGCTCATTACTTCCTTCCATCTTCTTACTTATCGTTTTCTTCCTGTTCCTGTATGTATTTTCTTACCGTTTCTTCATTCACATTTCCTACTGTCGATACGTAATATCCTCTCGCCCAAAAATGTCTATCTCCCCACTTGCTCCTATATTCCGGATGTCGGTCAAACAACATCAATGTGCTTTTTCCCTTCAGATATGACATAAACTCTGAAACACATAGTTTCGGTGGAATTGCAATGTACATATGTACATGATCAATACATACTTTTCCATCTGTTAGTGTTACCTGTTTCATCTCACACAATTTTTTGATTATTTCTACTAAATCTCTCTTTGTTTCACCATACATTATTTTTCTTCTAAACTTTGGAATAAAAACAATGTGATATGTGCAATTCCAGCGTGTGTGTGTTATACTTTAATTATCCATTTGGATACCTCCTGTGTTTTGATATGGCCTGCGAAACCAATATCATTATAACACGGGAGGTTTTATTTTCTAGCACTCTAGGTAACGCTACGGCTTTGCCTCGGCCCCCATTTCAAATGGGGGATTAACAAAACTTTTCATTTACGGTTCATCCGGGAGCTGTACTACCTCTACAATTGCTTCAATTGTTTCAACCGGAGCATCGCTCCATGGATATGCCGCATCATCACAGCCTGCCTGCTCAAGTAATTCTTTTGCATTAGGACCTAATAATTTCTGATATACATCATACACAGATGCAAGCTTATTCGAAAATTCCACCTGTTCAGAGTTTCCTTTATCAGAAAGCCATGATACTGTCTCTTTTTTAATCTCATCTGTGGTCATACTGGTTCCAACTCCCCAGTTAAGCAAATGTGTTGCAGTTTTAATAGAATTCATTCCATTTCCGGCTGTTCCCGGCTGAATATTCGAATCAATTTCATCTAATACACCTCTGAATTCTTTATATGACGGCTTCACATCCTGTAATTGATTTTGTTTCTTCGTCTCTGTTTGCTCCATATTATTATCTTCTGCTGTTGCCAGCTCACTATTATCTTCGCTCGTAACGACCTGCTCTGTACTGTTTCCGGTATTAGTCATACTTCCGTTTTCCTGCTGCCCACATGCGGTCAATGAACATACCATAACTACCATAATCATCAAAAATAACTTATTCTTCATATCTTTTTTGTTCCTTTCATTCTACATTATTATTCGTTCCATGATGTATAACTGCCCATCTTTATATTCTGCGGTAATGTCACCTCCCATTCTTTCAGTCTCTACTCTCATGAAAACACTCCTAAAACATCTGTATAATTCTTGCAATCTCCATAACTACAATCTTTAGCATCACTCCACCGGACATCACATAAAACCATATCTCACGCATATGCTGTGACTTTGCAATTGGTGTTGCTATTGCTGCAATAATTATGATTGCAGCTCCGACACATCCGACGATGTTTGGAACACTCACAAGTGAAAATATTCCGGGATTACAGCTTCCATCTATCGTATACTGAATTGTTTTATCCAGTCCGTCTCTTGCGGCTGCAAAGCAGCATATAACAAGACCATATGCCAAAACAATCAGGCTCCTTCTGCCCCAGAAATTAATGTTGCTTCTGTTACCGATTGAGTATCCAACAAGCCCAACCAGCGATACAATCATAAGTGTAGTAACTGTTGTTACCATATTTCCAAAATAGAGTTTCATCCTTTTTTCCTCCTCCCATAATATAAATGACGCAGTGCAAAACTGTAATATTACAATCTGCACTGCGTCTTAGCGTCTGGCTTCCTTTACTATAAATTTTTCTGCATCAATCAGGCTTTCTTCTTTACACTTTGGACAAAACAAAGGAAAATTTGTTAATACCGTATCTTTCCTTAATTTCAATCTTGTTTTATTTCCGCATTTTGGGCAAAGAATCCATTCCTGATGTTCTGATTCATCATTCAAATCACTTCACCCTTTCAACTTATCTGCATTTTCTGTAAAAAGTGATCCATATGCTCTTCCAGTAACTTTATCACATGACTTTTGTTTTCTGCTCCATCATATATGCTGTAAAGCAAAAATATAGGTCCATAAAAATCAAGTGCTGTCTGTCTGGCTTTTTCTGCATCACCCAGCATTCCTGAAAACAAAGCTTCCATATAAGCTAATGGTCCGCTTGCAAGATAATTCTGATATAGCTGTGCCATCTGTGGCTCTCTGTACTGTTCCAATGTCAGCATCTTACGAAAACAGCTTGAAAACTCTTCCTCTGTCCAATGAAGGAACTGCACCTTTGTGAACTGCTTAATCTTATCAAATGCCGTTTCTTTATACTCGGCTGTAACCTTTTCCAAATCACCCTCCGGCATTTCATACAGCTTTACTCTCTCAATATCCAATTCATTCATTTTTTCAATAATACTGTCCAATATCTCCTGCTTGCTTTTATAATGCTTATACAATGCAGCCTTTGTTACTCCAAGTTTTGAAGCAATATCATTCATGGATGTTCCCATATATCCACTCTGTGCAAATAACTTCAAGGCTTCTTCCAATATTTTTTCCTTTGTGTTCTTTTCCTTGCTTTCCATGTCTATCTCCTAATTTAAATCTGTCATTAAGTTACCTTTTAATATATATCTGTTGGATATAATTTGTAGATCTCATCCTCATATTTTGCCGGAATGGTAATAGAAAGAGATCTTACAAACTTCTCAACCTGCCTTAGCTTGCTTATAAAGCAAAATGCCTTTGATAAGCAATAACAGGAATGTTACGGTTATCGCATACGGCTCTTTCGCCATAGCCAAAAACAAAACAGCAAATCGCATACACTATTGAGATTTGATTTGTTTTCTTTTTCTGCTATTAAAATCAATTGTTCTCCGGATAACAAATCATCAATTGATACAGAGAAATATCTCGTGATTTTAATAACTATTTAGCTGCCATTAGCACTATCAACATACTAAAAACAAACATACATACAATAAAACCAAGCATGCAACTAATAATCCCTGATATCCATAGCGCAGGATATATTTTTCGAGTCTTTCGTGTAATAATAGAAATCACGATACCAATAAACGAGCATAATGGTCCCCAAAATATGACATCAATATAGGTATACGGTGCATGATTTGCGCTGTAAAAGTAAAGCACAAATGAAAATAATGAGAGTATGCCAAACACAAGTGATGTCGAAGCCAATATTTTGTTGGTAGATATTTTCTCTTTCATTGCATAAATTTCTCCTTCAACTTCCAATTTTATAAAACACATCCGTTTCATATAGACGTATCATGAATGTTCTTTCACATACTGCAAAAATTCCGGTGTCTTTGACCAGTATTTTACACCCCAGTTTTCAAAATTCCATTCTTCCATGTAATCGTTGCACTCGAAATCCACATAATATATTTCTTCATTATGTACAACAAAATTCGTTGGAAAATAATCAATATTTGTATTGGCAGCATATAACAATGCACACATTTTATGCAATTGCTCAATATAGTCAGTTTTCATCTTGTCTTCTAAAACCAACTGATAAATAGTGTCACCATCAATAAATTCCTTCAAGATGCGTTCATTTTTCACATCTGTTTCAAGCATGGCAGGCATCTTTATTCCGATTTCTTTTAATTTTTTGTAATCCCTGATTTCTGCCTCAAGCTTGTTTCCGAACTGATAATAATCACAAGGTTCATGATGTATCTGCTTCAAAACATACCTGTTATTCCCAGACTCTACCAAATACGAATATCCACCTTTACCCTTTCCTAGCAATTTAATTATTGTATAGCTTTTCCCATTTACGGCCATTTCTTTATTCATGTGTTTTCTCCTCCTTCCCCACTGTAATGCAACCAAATCGGAGTGCTTGTAACGGTTATCGTCTGCCTTCACCATCTGGCAGCAATGTAACCACATAGTAAATAATTCCAAATACAGCTATACTTCCCATCATAATGCCAATCATCTGATTTATACTCACCACATTTCCATGAAATACCGAATTGCAATCAAGAGTGTCTCCTATCATTTGAAATCGGCATATAAGCACCACATATAAAACCATATCCTGCACTGACAATTGTACCCACAGCCGAAAGCTGTCCCTGTGTTGTCAATGGAAAGCTAATGATACTTGAAAGCGTACTTCCAAACAGGACGAGCAATATCATATCAAATAAAACCCATAATACGTCTGCTGCATTCATATACCAACCCATTTTAAGCAGATATCCCAGACATAATACAAACGCAAGTCCATTGACCATCAATGAATTAGCTACTGTTGACAGAAAATATCCCAAATATATTTTTCCCTTGCTGACAGGCGAAACATTAAAATCCTTCCTTGTTCCATTTGCCTTGTCCTGCACCATAGTCAGATTTACACAAAATGTTACAGTAATACAGCTTACTGCCATAAGTGATGCTGTCAGCTGTGCCGCCACGGTTC
Organism: Eubacterium sp. AM46-8; assembly: GCF_003466705.1. NCBI lineage: Bacteria > Bacillati > Bacillota > Clostridia > Eubacteriales > Eubacteriaceae > Eubacterium > Eubacterium sp. AM46-8. Next base: position 123,748 of record NZ_QSEU01000003.1, on the reverse strand, counting down.
CATTGATGAGCTTATCCGAAATCGTAATCATATCCGGAATCGCCGCTGTAAAAGAATCTTTGAAAACCTTTGCAAGAAATGTAGCATACAGAACAATCAGAATAACTGGTGTGATCATCGATGTAAACAACATACTTTTATCTTTAAAAAATAGTTTCCTGTTCATTAATGCCAATACTGTTCTCATCAATGCTCTACAATAAGTCTTGTTGCTTCCTTCGTATTTCTTACTTTTAACTGATATCCATCACGTATTTTTTTATATTCTCTGTTCAATGACTTTATTTCATCTTCGGAAATACCATAAACAGACACGATATCCTGTACATAATCATTTTTAAGTTCAAATGGTGTACCTTCCGCTGCAATACTTCCTTTGTCAAGAATCAAAATCTTCGGTCTGTGCAATAATGCACGGGCAATGTCAATTCTTCTTCTCTGACCTCCCGACAGCTTACCTACAGGTCTGTTTAAAAACTCGTCAAAATTCAAAATCTCGACCAGCTCCTGCAATCTCTTATCAAAGGCATTTCCTGTAATACCATACAAAGCAGCCCTGCCAATGCACCAACATAACAACATATTAAACTTCATTTTGTGTTTTCTGCTAATATATACCAGATTTGTCACATCAATTTTCTTAAAAAAGTCACCATTGGGTTTGGTGCATTCATCCACAATTCAAATGCCTTTGCTCTTGTTGTACCTGCGGATTTATTTCCTGTTGCGCCATTCTTCTTCCCCTCCATATCAAATAAATTTATAAAACCTGATAGTACAATACAAAATATGCCAATACCGTACATAAAAAAGGAAATACTGTGCCTGGGAATCCCTTAAATCCATCTTTTTTTGAAAGTGATTTTACGGTAATTGACTGTATTATTGTTCCAACACATACCATAAACGCTACAAATACATAAGATATTCCAGACGAACTTAATACATGCGTTCCTGAAATCCACATAGCATAATACAAATAATCTCCAAACCCACAAGTCGGTATGAGCATACCATTCTTTTCCAATCCATATACAAACAACTTTGCTGCTACAGTTTTATTTGACATAGCTTTTGCATTAACAGTTCTTTTTCCAATTTTTGTAAAACTGATAATATCCATCGTAGTCACAACAGCTCCGATAGATATCGTACTCTCAAGATCAAGCTGTTTTCCAAGCCATATTCCAATAAACATAACAGCCAAAGCTCCAAAAATCCCATTGACAAACAGTTTTTCTCTCTTATATGGAATGAAAAACAGATTGAATATTATGTAGATTATTCCACTAACTCCTACAGTAATCAATAATAAATTTGGCAAATATAGATTTGCGATTACAGTACATGCAGAATACAAGAATATGTATAACAATAACCAGAATATTGTTTTGTTAATGCCATCCCTGTTCATCACTAATTTCCTCCAATTCAATTATGTTTCCAGATTATCGTTCATTTTCTTTTCCTCTGTAAACAAATCTGGGACCTTCTTCTCCAATTACTCCATATAAAAAATAGCTTTCACAAGCTTATTCTTTATTTCACAAATTTTATCCTTAAAGTATACCAATGCATAAGCAGTAATTAATGTTGCTGTCACTCCGGCAATACAAAATATTCCCAGTTGCATATCTGTTAATCTGTCACGATATATATCAATCTGTATTCCAATACCCATAAAGTTAATTTTCTTAAATGCATGTAATGCGAGCGCCACGATCAAGTGTGCACCTTCATGCACTATGTAATAAACTATTATTGCAAATAGAATGCCTATATATTGCCTTGTTCTTTTACTCATCATCATTTCCTCAATTATGTTAATCCATTATATTAAAATACGCCTGTAATCCGTTCACAAATTGTCCAACATGTATTCCATCATTAAATAGCAGTTCCTAATTGATATGCTTTTTCCAAGCCATCTGTATTTTTCACATCGCCCTTATCTTTTGCGCCTCTCACAAATACTGTTCCCGCATCTTCCAGCTTGAAATAATTTAATACAAGTCGATACTGCACCTTAATTGCATCAAACAACTCTGGTAATGTTGCTGCACCAACTAATATCAGTGCAAGCTTTTTAAGCTTAAACTCATTACGCATAGGTGTATGTAGTCTGTCAATAAGTGCTTTTGCTTCCTGATAAAACAACAATATTACTCACTGCCTGTTGTTCCTCTCTTTCCTAATATAATCACAAAAGACGTAGGCAATAAAAGTGCTGCTCTGCGTCTTAGCGTCTGGCGTCTGTCACTCTTAGTAATTAATCACTATCATTCTGCATTCTTCACAGCAGTTCGCTTCCACTCTTGTCCTGTGACTTGGTTTGAGTTTTGTTATTTCTACAAAACCCTCTGCATTTTTTGCATTCTCAAAAACTCCAGGTACTTCATTTGCAAAGCTGAAAGCTCCGTCCTTACTGCTGAATAAATATCCTTTTCTCATTTCTTTACCACATTTTGAACACTTCATCTTCTAATCCTCCCCCTGTGCTTTCTTCTGCCCTTTCCAATTATGATATACACAGACAATTGCTAACACAATTCCAAATGTTACAAATGACATTGCTGCCATAATAAATTCTCTCATATACTTATCTTACCTCCATTCTTCTGTAAGTTACCATTTGGTAACTTACATTATAGTAACCAAACGGTAACTTGTCAATCTTTTTCTAATCTTCTATCACTTCTATCGGATGAGCATCCGAAACATAAATCATCGCATCATAAAGTTCTGCTGGAGATGCCCATACACGATAGCCTCTTGGAAGAATTCTGTATAATATAGCCCTTTATTTCAGCAATTTCTCATAGGTGAAGTTTCCGGCAGCACCCCTCATAAGCAACACATCAAGCACCGCCAAGACGGCACCCAATCCCAAAAGAAGCCACAGATTGATCAAAAGGATGCCAGTAAATTGTCCAATAACCAGTGCGAGGATTGGGAAAATCAGAAATACAGCCCGCTGCTGTGCTTCTTCGATGGCTTTAGCCTTTGCAGAACTACGCACTGTCACAGCAATCGCAACAAGCGAGAATGTCGGAGCAATCAGAAGCATAATGATCAGCCAGCTTATACCTGGGATAATCAGATTGCCGGTCAGAAAGAAGACTTCCACCTCTACAACCAACAGCATGGCAGCAAACGAGATATAGGAAACCATCATCCCAACAGAAAATCCAGCCAGTATTTTGGATTGGAACAGTTGTCGCAGGGACAGCGGCGAATAAAGCAATGTTTCTAAGGTATGCTTTTCTTTTTCTCCCACAAAGGAGCTTGCTGCCATAACAGAGGATGCCATGATGGGAACAATCAGAAAAAAGGGCGGCATAATGTTATTCAATATAAGTCCCAATATTCTCTGCTGCTGACTGTACTCCCCATCTGCAACAAGTAGCATATCCAGCAGTTTTTGAAAATCCGAAGCAGCATCGGGTGCCTGTGTCAGAACAAGCACAAAAATCGACGGCAGGACAATAGTTAGCACAAGCAGCACGATAAGAAGAACTGCGAAAATCTGCTTATTTGATGTAATACCACGAATATCTTTCTTTATTAAGGCGAACTGTCCGCTATTCATATTTTTCACGCTCCGTTTCCGCATGTTCCCTTGTAACTTATCCACAATATCAGTTCATTATAAAAATCTTAGATTTTTGTCTTGACAACTGAGCCACTATAGAGTAACGATATATGAAAAAGATGTGAGCGGAAAATCATGAAGGTTGAAACATTATCAGAAAAAGATATCAATGCGATCGGGCATGCATTCGGTTATTATGAATATGCTCAGGGCGAGAAGGGGCTTGTTTCCGCATACAGCAGCAAAGACGCAGTCGTCAGTTATATCAACGGATATGTGGAAATGGTACTGCAGGCAGGTATGCTTTATACAACCGGTCCGCAGCAGGAAGCATTTATTGCCTATAAGCGCTGTGATGAAAAAGTGGGACTGAAGGCAGGTCAAAAGCTGATAAAAGGGATGTTTGCAGGATCATCCTTTGGTGAAGTGGTACGGATGCTCAGCATTCTCGGAAGCGGTGGAACATCTTCAATTGAAAAGAAACTGAAAAAGAAAAAACAAAAATACCTGTTTGTCGGATTGGTATGTGTGCGGGAAGAATACCAAGGGCAAGGCTATATGAGGAAAGCGCTGGAGCTTGCGTTTGCCGAGGGCAACAGACTGGGACTCCCAGTCGTACTGGATACCGATGCCAAACTGAAAAGTGATAAATACAGACATCTTGGCATGGAACTGGCAGGCGTCCGTACCTGCAAAAACGGCAGTAAATTATACGAACTGATCAAATATCCTGATTCCACGGTCTAATGAAATTAAAAATCATACACTGTCTAATGAAATTGGAATTTAATAATTAGTTTTTTTTGCAATCAAGACTCCAACAGGAGCTAAACCGCCATCCACTAAATTCACTTTGACGACTGTAAAGCCATAATCCGTAATAAACTCACAAAAATTTTCCTTGTTCCATTCTTTGTATGCTTTAAATCCTGTAATAGACATTAATCGCTTTCGTAAACCACTTGATTTTTTCTCTGCCCATAAGAAGGTTGGTGCGTACAAAATACCGTCTTTTTTTAATACTCTACGAATTTCCTGCATTGCTTTTTCAGGCTCTGGCATAATATGCAGTGCATTTGAAATTACTACACAATCAAAATTTTCATTCTCATATGAAAGTGCCGTTGCATCGGCTACGCAAAAACTAAGTTTTTCTGTTGTACCTCTCCTTTTCGCTTGCTTAATCATATTTTCCGAAAAATCGGTTGCCGTCCAGCTATTAGTACAATCAGACAATGGGAAAGATAGCTGCCCTGTTCCACAAGCTAATTCTAATACATTCATATCAGATTTGAGATAATCTTTAATATATCCGCAGATTGCATTATAAAATTTCTTATCTGACTCCATCAAAGGTGCATATATTTTTGCAAGTCGTTGCCAATAACCCTTGTTTGCCTTGTTTTTCATATCAAAATCTCCATTTTATTCAATAATACAACTTCTGAGTTATAGTGCAATTTTTTCCATTTTCTAATCTTAGTTCTAAATGTTCCGAATGGAGCAACTGTGTTAACATGTATGAACTTATATACTTCCCAGACAGCTGTCTTAGTTGCTTCGTCAGCCCATTTTCTCATATGTGGTTTAAATAATTCTTCCTCACTTAGCGAATCGATCATTGCATAAATAGAATTAATATTATCATTCAACATATCTTTCAACTCCTGCAGTGACAGATACGCATATGTATCTGTGAACCATTGATATAATTCACCAAGCTGATTCCATTTAAAATCATCTGAAGGAGTTTTGACATGAAGACATTTTCTTTCATCTGCTTCCCATTTAAGGACGAGCGTTGTCCATCCAACTTGGTAAGCGAGATTTTCTGCCGGAGTTCGGTCAACTTCATCAACCCTCTTATCCTTTAAAGATTCTGGAATATCATTAAATTCAATAATATACTTTGCAAAGCTTTTATTTATCTCTTTTTTAAGTTCATCTTTATTCTCGTATGTTCTCAATAGTCTATTTCTCCAAACTTCGATTTTATAATCAGATTTTTCGTAGCTTTCTTTTATTTAACTTTTCAAGTTCCTCAAGACTATATCTTCTCAAATAATCTTTGCATTTATCCCCATTCTAAATGCATCCATACATAGGAAGTCATCAAATCTGACTCCATGTTCCCGATCATTCAGCTCTTATACACTGCGCAGCTTTACCCCTTGTTCTTCACAAATCTTATATAATTCCTGTAACGTTGCCTGCCCCATAGACAGCTTTTTATATCACAATACCATTACAATGATCAATCTCATGCTGAATTATCTGTGCCGTCCAGCCGGAATATTTCCCATGCTGCTTTTTAAAGCTCTGGTCAAGGTAATCTACCTCAATCTCCTGATATCTTTTGCATGGACGGACACCTTCCAATGAAAGACATCCTTCCTCTGTCTGATATGCCCCTGACTTCTTTGTAATCACTGGATTAATCATTGCAAACTGAAATGGTCCTGCTGCCACAACAATAATATTCTTCTTAACACCTATCATATTTGCAGCCATTCCAACACAATGGTCAAGATTGGCTCGCAGTGTGTCTAGCAAATCTGTTACCACCTGCTTATCTACTTCTGTCGCATCCACCGATTTCTGTGCAAGAAATAATGGATCTTTTACTATTTTCTTTACCATTAGTTCCATCCTTTCCAAACATCCGGCTGATATCCAAGTGTAGACTGCTTTCCGTTTCTTACTACAGGAGTTTTGATTACCTGTGGATTCTCAAGCACCTTTTCCAGCTTGTCTTCATCAGCAGTATATTTAATGAGTGCAAGCAGGTCTTTATCTTTTCCATCCCAGTTAACCATATTTTCTAATCCCCCATTTGCCTGAGCTACTGAATTAAATTCACCTTTACTCATGCCTTTTTCTTTCATATCTATAAACTGGTACTTGATGCCACGCTCTTTGAAGAAACGCTCCGCCTTCTTAGTATCATTACATTTCTTAGTTCCAAATATCTGTATATTCATAATCAGTATTCCTTTGCTATCTCTTCATCTATTCCATACATAGCCTTAAAATGTTCGAGATCTGCTGGACTTTTCATCAGCATTACCTCTTCTACCTTACCTGTATGTATATCCTTAAAGCCTGCTACCTGCTCGCCATTGCAAATGCTCGCTTTAATCACAGGCTTTTTGTTTTGCTTATCATATGACTGTATTACACCTTTCTTCTTAAACAGTCCCATTTTGCTCACCTTCCTTCGCCTGTGCCATCAGCACAAGCTTCTCAAATGACTGTGCAAAACGCTCATCATCTTCATTTGTCCGCTTCTTAGGTCCTTTTATATGATTCTTAGCCGAACCTCGTCTTGCTTTCTTATTAAGGTGTCTTTCCATAAGCATCCTGTCAATATTTTCATCCGTGTACCACTTGCCGGACTGATGAATTGCATAGGCACCCTTACCAAGTGCCATTGCAGCAACGCCATAATCCTGCGACACCACTACATCCCCTTTATGACAAATGCTGATCAGTTTATAATCTACTGTATCTGCTCCTGCACCTACAACAATCACATCGCTGTAATCAGAATACAAAATGTGATTTGTATCACACAGCAATGTGGTGGAAATATTGTATTTCTCTGCTATTGTCTCGACAATATCCACTACCGGACACGCATCTGCATCTACAAATATCTGCATTTTCTCCTTAAATCCATTTCATATCAGTTATAGTTAATTGGTGTTCGTACTTCTATAAGATTTCCTGACGGATCATAGAATCTTACAAGTTTCTGTCCACCTTCAAGTTCCGTTAATTCCGTAACATAACTTACAACATACTTGCCAGACTCCAGTTTTTCAATAATACCTTCTATATCATTATCTTCAAAATAAAGTTCTGTCATATTGTTATGTGGAATTGTATGTATTTGGGTACTATCATACCATACATCTACATCCTGCAACACAAGCCCCTCAGACATTATCACATTGCCTTCCAGCCTTGTAATCACACGCAGTCCAAACAGTTCTTCATAAAAATCAATTGATTCGTCAATGTTATCAACAATAATCAATACATTTTTCAAACTCATGATTTATGTACCTGCCTCTCCATTTCTCGTTGAATCCATGTCATAATTACATCTACAAGATAATCCTGCTGCACCTGACTTAGTTCCTTGCCGGGCTGCATTTTATGCCACTTTCGGATGCACTCCCTACAGCATGTAGCTGTTGCGTGCTGAGCAATAAATGCCGGATAACCACGCATTGGTGTCTGCTTGCCATCATTTGCTATATATGCCGGAGCTTCTCTCTTTGCAATAAAGTCCTTAGCATGTTGTCTTATTGTATCAAGGTCTCGTCTCCAGACTCGGTCGTTGCTCCTGCTACGCAGGGTCGTCCACTGGACGACCGCAACCTTTTTCATTTATGTAATCAATATCTTTCTGCTTCAGATGAAAACTGCTTCGGAACTTGGAATTATCCAATCTATCAAACAACTGCTTATACCATTCATCCTTCGTCATATCATCACCACAAATCGTATGGTTTCATGGTTTCTGAATTTCGATATTCATGTTTCTCATAATATCCTATCAGCTTACTCTCATCTCTGAGTGCCACCATGTAAACATCTTTATTCTGTTTCTCATTATGAAAAGTATAAACGATATTATGGCTTTCATCTGCTGCAAACCAGTCCACTACCTGCTGTATTTTATCTCTTGATTCCGGATTATGGCAGTCTAACAGGCTTCTTCCGATAAGTTTGTCGCCGCCTCGCTTCGCATAGCTGGTAACAGCTGCCGGATTCATGTAGATAATCTCATGTTTAAGATTGCATATAACAACGGATGCCCTGTCCTGCTCAACAATACTCTTGTAAAAGCTGACCATCTACCTTTTTATGTATTTTTGTCTTTTTACTTTTTGTCAAATTTCTCCCACCTTTATATAATTAACAACTTTTGCTAGTATAGCGCATGTTTCGCATTTATCTTTTCACATTATAACATCTATCATATTTATCCGATTGGGTATGAGGTAGATAATTATTATATCTACCGCCTCTGTACTTATTCTATATATAGAATACACCTATTACAAACATTAATCAACCGTAATCACGCCGAATTTTAATATATTTTTACCCGTTTATCCATATTCGGTGCTTTGTGCTGTGTTTCGATTTGTGAAACCGATTCAAAAGTCAAGTTCCTCTTAAAAATTAAATGTTTCTGGGTCAGAACCGTGTTTTTCGTTCTTGTTAAGCTTATTTATGGCGTTCATATCATCCTCAGACAATTCAAAATCAAACACGTCAAAATTAGAAATAATTCTTTCCTGATGCGTTGACTTTGGAAGTACAATTATTCCTCTCTGAAGCTCCCATCTTAAAACAATCTGTGCAGGTGTCTTACCATACTTGTCAGCCAGTGCAATAATCACCTCATTTTCAAGTGTTCCTGCTCCGTTGCCTCCAAGTGGGCTGTAGGCTTCTATTGCAATACCATTCTTCTTAGCATATTCAACATTTTCAATATTAGCGTAATAAGGATGAATCTCAATCTGGTTAACCGCTGGTACAACTGTCCAGTTTTCACTGAGAGTCTCAAGATGATGAACATTGAAGTTACTTACACCGATTGCCTTGATTTTGCCAGCCTTGTACAAGTCCTCCATATCTGCCCACGCCTTCTCATAACCGTTAGCTGGCCAGTGAATAAGATACAAGTCTATGTAATCAAGTCCCATGTCTTCCAAGCTCTGTAAAAATGCTTCTTTAGTTCTTCCCTGTCTAATATCCTCATTCCAAAGCTTAGTTGTAACAAATATATCCCTTCTGTCAATGCCACTCATACGTATGCCTTCGCCTACGCTTTTTTCATTGCCGTAAACCTTAGCTGTATCAATATGTCTGTATCCAGCCTCAATCGCCCATTTTACTGCATTAGCTGTATCAGCTCCGTCTGGTGTTCTAAAAACACCAAGACCTATCTGTGGAATTTTAACTCCATTATTTAATGTAATATAATTCATATAATTCAAATCTCCTTTATCTGTTTTCTTTCATTTTACACCATGTAAACGTTCAATTTCAATTATAGTATTGAGTCCTCTTACCTCAAAATTGATATGAAAAAATAGGACTTAAATCATTCAAGCCCTTGTTTTATAAGGTTTCTCTTGATTTAGTCCTATTTTAACGTATGCCCCTTTTATAATTAAAGGATATCTGTGAGCATTATTTTTCCATTCATTTAAAAATAAATCTGCTTATCTGGTTAAATATCCAATATAATTAACCTCCATATATTTTATGGTTATATTATACACCGTTTTACACTTTTATGAGGAAATCCATAATTATACTCTTAGCATTCTGTATCCTATACCAATATGCGTCTGTATATACTGCGGGGAATTGACATCTTTTTCAATTTTCTTTCTTAATGTTGCCATAAATACTCTAAGTGATGCCAGATCATTTTCCCATGAACTGCCCCATATATTCTTAGTAATATAAGTGTATGTCAGCACTCTTCCGACATTTCTTGATAATAATATGAGAAGCTTATATTCAATAGGTGTAAGATGCAGCTCCTCTCCATTCAGATATGCACAGCCAGCTGCATAGTCAATTTTTAAATCTCCATTCTCGAATACACTTGTATTCTGAGTCATATCCGTCTGCATAAGTGACAGTCTTCTTACTGTTACACGCAGCCTTGCAAGAAGCTCATCTACTGAAAATGGCTTTGTAAGATAATCGTCTGCCCCTGCATCAAGTGCTTCTATCTTATCCGCATCTTCAGTTCTTGCGCTTATAACAATTATTGGTATATTAGTCCATGTTCTTATCTTTTTTATAACTTCCACCCCATCTATATCAGGAAGTCCTAAGTCTAGCAGAATTATATCAGGATTATGTGATGCGGTCTGTGAAATAGCACTCTCTCCATTCACAGCAGTTAAATACCTGTAATTATTAGTTTTTAATGTTGTTGTTATAAGATTTCTTATTGGTGAATCATCCTCAACTACAAGAACCTGTGTTTTATTCATTTAAATGTACCTCACTTAACTGCAGCTTGAATTCAAAAATGCATCCATGTGGTGTATTATCCCTTAATTCCAGTTCACTTCCATGTGCATTTATAATAGTTTTACATAAAGATAACCCAAGTCCGAGACTTCTTCTGTTATCTGCGATTTCATTGTTACAGGTAAAAAATGTATCAAATACATTTTCTTTCATGTCATCAGGTATTCCCGCGCCATTATCTTCAATGGATATAATTACATATCTGCCTTCTTTTCTTGCTTTAATATATATATCAGAGCCTTCCTGTGTATACTTTATCGCATTATCGACTATATTAATAATAACCTGTATTATAAGTCTGGCGTCCATTTTCACAAGAAGCAGTTCTTTGCCGCAATCCACATGTATTTTATGTTCACAGCTTTTTCTGTTGATATGTTTTAACGCTTCAGCAATAACTTCATCTATCAGCTGGTCAGACATATTAAGAGTTACTGTTCCATCCTCAAATCTTGTTACAAACAATATATTCTCTACAAGACTGATTAACCATTCTGAATCATCATATATATCTGTAAATATCTGCTCTCTCGTATCATTATCAAGCTTATCATAATTGTACATAAGATTATTGGCATTACCTGATATTGATGTGAGTGGTGTTCTTAAATCGTGTGAAATCGTCCTTAAAAGATTAGCCCTTAACTGTAGTGTCTTTTCCCTGTAAGCAGCCTGTTCTGACATACGAACATGTTTTTTCAGTTTAGATGCCAAAGTTCCTGTAAGCATTGACGCAGCAAGCATAATAACACATGTGAGCGGATATCCTGTGTCATATGTATGAAAAGTAAATCTTGGTTCTGTCAGGAAGAAATTCATCAGAACAACACTTACAAGCGAACCCGCCACACTCCAGATATATCCATTAGTGAATATCGAAAGCAAAAGCACGCACAGAAGATATACCATAGTAACATTTGATTCTGTAAATCCAATATATATAAGCAGCATTCCTATTACTGTTGCAATGCTTAAATAGCCTATTGTTATTAAGAATTCTTTTACAAGTTTTTTCAATGTCTTTTCCGTTATAATTACCACCTTATTTTATTTTGTATATAATAACACATTTTCAATTTAATATCTCTTTTTTTCGTTATCATCACTTTCATTCAATACAGCATTCATTGTATCTTTGTCATTGGTTCTTCTTGTTCTGTTCATAAATCCGTCTATTTTATTCATAACATACCATCCTGCTGCCATAAATAATAATATCACAACTATCAGTATTATTATAATTAATCCCGTCTTCATGCTCATGCCCCCTAATCTTAAACCTTAAAGCATTTTTTCAGATTTTTATAATCTCCTAACACAAGTAATGTAATATCTTCTGTAAGTACAATATCTGGTTCAACATTTACATTTATTGAGTCATTATGCTTTATAGCCATTATGTTTACTCCATATTTTTTTCTTATATCAAGTTCAATAATACTTTTTCCTAACCACGACTCAGGAACTTCCACTTCAAGAATTGCATGAGTATTATCCAGTTGTATTAAATCAAGAATATGGTCCGCAGTATAGCGTACTGCAGCCCACTTTGCTTCGTGTTTTTCAGGATATACAACCGCATCTGCACCATTACGCAGCAGGAATTTTTCCTGTACATCCCGCTCAGCTCTTGATACCACATATCTGGCGCCAAGTTCCTTTAACAGCGATGTTGTTTCCAGCGAATTCTGAAAACTGTCACCAATTGTCACCATACACACATCAAAATTTCCAACACCTAATGATTTTAAAAATTCAGCATTCGTGCTGTCTCCAATCTGTGCATTTGTGACTATATTCATAACATCGTTAATTCTGGTCTCATCAATATCAACTGCCATCACCTGATGTCCAAGCTGATTAAGCTGCATAGCCATATGTTTTCCAAATCTTCCGGCTCCTATAAGTAATACATTCTTTTTCATATTGTGCTCCTATCCTATATTAATCTTTTCTTCAGGAAATTTTGAATAGCTGTTTCCATTTCCAGAAAAAGCAGCATATATTAAAGTAAGACCGCCAACTCTGCCCATAAACATAAGAATAATAAGAACAATTCTTGATAATATTCCAAGCTGTGGAGTAATACCTAATGTCAATCCGACCGTACCTACTGCTGATGCTGTTTCAAAAAGACATTTTCCTAATGAAATTCCATCTGTGACATTTATAATAAATGCGCCTGTAACAAATAATGTAATGTACATCATAGCTATCGTAGCTGCATTTTTAACTGTATCGTTATCTATTCTTCTTTCAAAAAAATGAATATTCTTATTTCTCTTAAATGTTGCAACCATGTTTCCCATAAGAACTGCAAATGTAGTTGTTTTCATACCACCTGCTGTTGAACCTGGTGAACCACCTATAAGCATAAGAACAATCATAATCATTACAGATGCCTGTTTCATTGCATTAAGGTCAACCGTATTAAATCCAGCAGTCCTTAATGTCACTGATTGAAAAAGTGCCTTAAATACAGGCATTTTCTCGCTTCCAGTCATCATATCATTTATCATAAATATAATTGCAGGTACTGTTATAAGAACGGCTGTTGTAACAATTATTAATTTGCTCTGCATCTTATATCTTTTAAAATGATACTTATTATTCTTAATATCTTCCCACGTAACAAATCCAATTCCACCTATCACAATAAGAAGCATCAATGTAATATTAATAACAGGATTACAGGCATATGTCGTCATTGAAGCAAATTGATTATCCGCTGTTCCCAGCACATCAAATCCTGCATTACAGAATGCTGATATTGAATGAAATATTGCAAACCAGATTCCTTTCAATCCATAATCCCGGCAGAATACCGGCATCATAAGCAATGCTCCTGATAATTCTATAATGAATGTTCCTTTTAATATAAATCCGGTAAGCCTGACTACTCCGCCAACCACTGGTGCTGATACAGATTCCTGCATAAAGCTTCTCTGCATTAAAGACACTTTCTTTCCTGACAATAAAGAAAATGCAATGGCAACAGTAATTACGCCAAGACCTCCTATCTGTATAAGCGTAATTATTACAAGCTGCCCAAATGAAGACCAGTAACTTCCTGTATCCAGTACTACTAATCCGGTTACACATACCGCTGATGTAGAAGTAAATAATGCATCACTAAACGGTGTTACACAGCCACTGGCTGATGAAACCGGCAGCATAAGAAGCAATGCTCCTAATATAATTAATCCACCAAATCCAATTGTTATAACCCGGAATGATGACAAATGTTTTCTTATCCTGTTGTCAAACATAAAAAATTCCCCTTTTCTAACATAATTGAAATCTACCAGAATTATGTTAAAAAAGGGGTTAAGCATTTTTATATGATATTAAGATTATATTAAGATTATTATCTCTCCCGAATCATGATAATCAGAAGATAAGCTGCTCCGAATACAACTATGCTTCCAGCCATAATTAAATACATCTGTGGCACGCCAACGACATGTCCCCTGAATACAGGATTACAGTCGAGAGTGTTCCTTATGACTGTGACCGCTTCTGGCGGAAGCCCTGTGTCTGCCATCTCTTTATACACTCCGTTTAGCATATGGTTCTTAACCAGAGAAGTTCCGTATGTACCCGGAAGGTAGGACAATGCTTTCTGCAGCCCTGAACTAAAATTAGATATCGGCATGTATGCACCACACACAAATCCATACCCTGCACTTACAATAGTTCCAACCGCCGACAACTGCCCCTGCGTCTTTAGCGGATAGCTTACAATGCTTGAAAGCGTGCTTCCAAATAACACCAGCAGAATCATATCCAATATAACAAATATTACATCTGATGCACTCATATACCAGCCCATCTTCAATATGTAAAGCAGGCATAATGCAAGTGCTGTGCCATTAACCATAAGCGAATTAAGTACTGTTGATAAGAAATATCCTATATAAATCTTTGTTTTGCTTACAGGCGAAACATCAAAATCTTTTCTTGCTCCGCTGGCTCTGTCCTGAACCATCGTAAGATTGACGCAGAATGTAACAGTTACACAGCTTACTGCAAGAAGTGCCGCAGCTAACTGTGCTGCCACTGTGCCGTTAATTATTTTGTCTGGTAAATCAATCATGTCCTTAGTTGCAGAAACAAAAGAATCTTTGTATACATTTGCTAAAAATGTTGCGTACAAAACGATAAGAATTACAGGAGTTATCATTGATGAGAATAACATTCCTTTGTCCTTAAAAAAGAGTTTTCTGTTTCTGCTTACAAGTGCGGTTATCTCTTTCATCACTGACCACCTCCCAATATTTTCCCAGTCACAGCAAGAAATACATCATCCATACCGCCTTTTACAACTTCATAATCACGGAATATCTCCTGATGTTTCACAATCATTTTCGTAGCTTCAAGTGTGTTCTTAACCTGAATCCTGTAACCATCACGGATTGCTTTGTACTCTGTTCCCAAAGTTTTAATCTCATCCTCTGTAACTCCGTACAAAGATATCGTATCCTGAACATATTCGTTCTTTAATTCCAAAGGTGTTCCCTCTGCCACGATGCTTCCCTTATCAAGAATCACAACATATCCGGCACTTGCCGCCTCCTCCATGTAATGAGTTGTAAGGAATACCGTCATGTTCTCCTCTGTACGAAGTCTCTCAATAATATTCCATATAAGAAGCCTTGTCTGCGGGTCAAGTCCCGTCGTCGGCTCATCAAGAATCAGTATCTCCGGTCTGTGAATCAGCGCCCTTGCAATATCAATTCTTCTTCTCTGTCCGCCTGACAGCTTACCAACCGGTCTGTTAATGTAATCCCCGAAATCAAGTATCTCCACCAGTTCTGCCAGTCTTTTTTCGAATGAATTTCCAGTAATTCCATACAACGCTGCCCTGCTTTTAAGATTCTCCTTAACTGTAAGAGGTTTATCAAGAACACTGTCCTGAAACACAACTCCCAGCAGCCTCTTTGTTTCACTGCCTGCCCTGTCTGCTTCTTTATCCTTAATCCACACATTTCCGCTGTCCTTGCGTAACTGCCCGCATATAATAGAAATCGTTGTGCTTTTTCCAGCACCATTTACACCTAAAAATGCGAACAATTCTCCCTTCTTTACGCGGAAACTTAAGTCATTAACTGCCTTCACATCGCCAAAACATTTATTCAGATGTTCTATCTTAATAATATCCGACATACGCCCCTCCTTATTGAGAATTACTTCATGTATTTATTAATCCATTTTACCACATCCAGCATGCTAAGTTGCATTCAGACAAAAAAGACACAAATCAATGTACTTTGTGCCTTAAAAATCATATTAGTTTCATAACATTTTCAGAATAAATCCAGCATATTATCCAGATATATATCTTCTCTCACATGTATCTGATACTCCGGCTTTATCATGTAATACAATAGGAATTCCAGCACCAGTGCGCTTCCAAGTCCCCGTCCTTCCATCTTGAAATTGGAAAATCCCATTGGCATATATGTATTCCTTATATCATCAACACTGATAAATGCTGGATTCTCCATTGCCTTAGAAAACCGGTATCCACTCTGTGAATCCGGTGCAACACATACATGGTCTGGACAGCCCTCACCAAGATTCTGACGGCTCACAATCTCATAACAATTCTTTCTGTCGTAACATCCGAACCAGCAGCACTCATTACACAAGAATTCCACCTTATCTTTTTCTTTATCTGTCAGCTTCTCCAGTTTCTCAAATGCTTTATTCAACCTGAAATCCGGCACTACATACTGGAAATCTTCTCTTTTCACCTCATTTGAAAAGTCATTAAAATCCGTCAGCACCTTCGTTGTCGATGATACAAGATAAAGATTCGGATAATGCTTCTTGATATACCCGGCAAGAAGGTCTGAATGTACAATCACGCCATTGCTGACTGCATTCCTCATGCCCTCGCTGTCATTAAGTGCCTTACATAACGCATTACATTTTTCATCAGCTAAATGTTCTTCGCGAAGCAGTGAATTGCTGAATGTCAGCCTTGCCGATATCCCATATTCACTCATCAGATTCATAACTTCCTGCACACCATGTTCACCGGGACCTATTCGTCCACCGCCCCAGATACAGTCTGCAGGCGCACCATATATTGAGCCAATCCCGCACCAATCATAGAAATACTCTCTGTGCTCCCGATATATCGGTAAAAATGCTTCATACAACTCATAGAATTCAAACAGCCCCGGAAGATGGTAATATGCAATAGTCTTTCTCATTAAAATAATCCGTCTCTTTCATACATGATTATGATTACTATTGTTATACCATATTCCTGAGGAGTTCTCTACTAGCTTATTGGAAATATTGACCCATCCCGGTTTTCAAATGTTTCGTAGCCCCTTGAAACTATACTCGAAGCAATTCCAAGCTCTGTCGCCTGCAAAATCATATTTTCCATTATGCAGAATGCATCTGCTGTCTTGAACAAAATTAACATTTAACATCAAAATATTTATCTCTGAATACATTATAGGGAATATACACATATTACCGCCATGTCATTACATAATCTTTTTCGCCCGTAGCTTCGTCCAATCCTTCATTCTGAATCTCAAATCCCTCTCTCTGATAAAAATGTATCGCTCTAGTGTTTTTCTGATACACATTTAAACTTAATTGCGTTCTGCTTTCCTTTACAAAATCCAGCAAAAGTTTTCCTATGCCATGCGACTGCAATCTATCACAGACAAAAATCCCTTCAATATAATCACCGTTTAAGCCTATAAATCCCTGTATTTCCCCATTACTCTCACACACATAGACCTCCGCCTGTAACAGCATTTCTTTTACCAGCTCATAATTACTTTCCCAGTATTTAGCAGATATAAAATTATGTGCCTTTATATTAGTATCCAGCCATATGTCTGCTACTTTAGTTATATCTGTTTTTTGTACTACTCTTATCATAATAACTTCCCCTATCTGAACTAAGCTTGCAGATAGTTTTCCATAACAAATGCATACGCATCTTTTGAATGTTTAAATATTTTAACCTTCTCCCCATAATGGCTCAGTTCCTGCAATAATCCTTTTTTCATTCGATTAAATTCAAAAACCCATTTAATGTTCAACCATAAAAAATCCCATGTTGGTCTTGAATTATAAGACTCTCTTCCTCTCCTTTGCCTAATCCATCGTTTAAATACTCTTGCCAATCTTATAATTATGTATTCATCTAGTATAATAACATTATCGCAGCAGTCGAAGCTCTCTTTAAGAACCTTTCTAGGAGAACCTTCTACAATCCAGTCATTTTCTTTTATTATATCATCAATCAACCATTTCAACCGGCCATGACTTTCTGAGTGCCACATAGGAAATCAGAAAATTTGCAAACCAGCCGGCTGGTACAGCAAGCCAGACAAACTCTATACCAAAACGCGGTGCACAAATCAGAGCAACTGACAGACGGATTGCAAGGTTAACCATATTAGCTATAAGAAATGGCCGCATGATTCCCAGCCCACGAAGGACTCCATCCGTTGCCATCTTGATACCCATGAAAATGAAAAAGTAACCTAACCATTTCATGTAATCCCCTGACACCTGATATGCCAAAGCTGTTCCATCTTTACCAAGGAACAGCGAAGAAATGTGTGTATGCAGTGTCTCAATGACTATGAAAGCAAGGACCGCAAAACATATATCTAACACGAGTGCAGCATGATATCCTTTTTTGATACGCCCAATTTTCTTCGCGCCAAGATTCTGGGAAACATAAGGTGACACTGCGTTTCCAATGGATACAAATATAAGTGAAAATACATTTTCTACTCTCATTGTCGCTGCATAACCTGCGAGTGCCTGCGTACCAAACGGATTTACAACTGCCTGTACTATCATCATGCCAATCGATACTGTAGACTGCTGAAGAATTGATGGTATGGCAATCTGAAGCATTGAACGTAACTCCTTCCTGTCAAACCAATCAAAATGACTTTTATACCGACGCATCCGGCAAAAGAAAATTACAAATGAAAATACCGCTGAGATACCCTGTGCAATCAAGGTTGCAAGAGCTGCACCAAAC
Organism: Eubacterium sp. AM46-8; assembly: GCF_003466705.1. Taxonomy (NCBI): domain Bacteria; kingdom Bacillati; phylum Bacillota; class Clostridia; order Eubacteriales; family Eubacteriaceae; genus Eubacterium; species Eubacterium sp. AM46-8. The sequence continues at coordinate 105,047 of NZ_QSEU01000003.1, read as the reverse complement.
ACGCCAAGTCGTAAGCCAGCAACCATCCAAAGATCCATCAGAATATTTAAGACGGAAGAAAATATAAGAAGCACCAACGGAATCTTTGATTCACCGATTGAAGTAAACATTGTTGAAAGAATGTTGTACATAAACAAAAACGGAAATCCCACAAAATAAACACGAAGATACAGTACAGCTTCATCCAGTATATCAGCTGGTGTCTGTAATAAACTCATCATTGAATGTGATAACCCGAAACCAAAAATTCCCAGTAGTATACTTAAAATTAGGAAACTGATTAATGATGTTGATACAATGGTCTTCATTTTACTATAATTTCTTGCACCAAAATAACGGCTCACAAGCACTCCGGCACCTACCCCGGCACCAAGTGCCACACAAATAAATACATTTGTGAGAGCAGCGCATGCTCCGACAGCCGCAAGTGCAGATGAACCGACAAACTGACCGACAATAATTGAGTCAGCCATATTATATACTTGTTGGAAAAAACTCCCCAGAATCATAGGCATGGCAAAAACAGTCAGTGCTTTAAGGGGCGCATCTGTAATTAAATATTCATCCTTTGATTCATCTTTTGACATTCTCTTATTTCTCCTTGAATTTCTCGTTTTTATCCTCTTCCCATATACCCCCTGATATAGTTCACAGCATCACTTATTTCATCAATAATCTTATCTGGAATCTGCAGATTATACTGTCTTAAATCTACATCCTGTAACAGCTGTCCAAGGCTTGTCCCCTGATTGTATTGAACAATAAACAGGCTGTATAGAGGTATTTTGTTCCCAAATACATCCATGTAATTATTAACAAGTGAGAAGTTGATAGTTCCTAGCATTGTATGACATTCAGCCAGATATAATTTATCAGGAATGTAATCATACACATGCATTTTATCATTCTTAATCTCTTCTAACAATAATTCCTGCTCATCTTCTGATTCAGCATCCATATCTTCTTCATAAAAATCTGATTCTGACGCAGCTGCTGTATCCTCATTTGAAGGAATTTCTTCTGCTGTCTCCGGGAATTCTGATATATCAATTCCTTCAAACAAAGTACTCATATCCCCTAGATTATTATCTTTTTTTCTCTCTCCAGCCTTGAGATCCCAGTCATCAACAAACTGCTTATAATTGCCATAATTGTTCTTAAGAAATTCCATGTTATCATATATTTCCTGTTCATTGACTCTCATCTTTACAATGGTAAGAATTGCATTGCCAAGCTGATTAATCGTTCCCACATATTTTCCGGTAAATACATCGTCCTTTAACACAAGCGACAGAAATAATGGTTCTCCTGACATATTTTTATAACCGGTATCAACAAATACATTGGTTGCATCATAACTTGTTACCATCTTAAGTTTAACATCCATATATATAATATGTTCATATGGATCAGCCAGAACATAATCTATTATCTTTGATATGGTTGGTGTTTCCACTGTTTCATCCACATTTTTTCTAATATTATATAAAACTTCTTCTTCTCTTCTCAAATAAATATTCTTGTATATATTAGTCATTGTCCCTGCCTCCCCTCTCACTGTATAAGCTTCATAAGTTCAGGAACAACCGCCTTCAATTGTTTCTGTACCTCATAAGGAATCTCTCCATAATCAATATTATCTGCCATATGGATTATTGCAGTATACTCATATTGCGGAATTGTTAATGTATATGCGCTTCCGACAAATAAAGAATTAATAATACTTACATTAATCTTTCCAAATAATGTCGTTATCTCCGCTATTACATATGTACCCTTCTTAACCTCATAGACAACCGGCAAACTATTAATATTCATGCTCTGGATAATTGTCTGCTCCATCTCCACAGCATAATTACTATCGTCACTGGTATACATCAGCTCCTGCTTCTCTTTTATCTTATTACTGATAAAATCGACAGTTTTAGGAATCAGTGGCTTTAGCTCTCTTTTAGCACGCTGCCATCCAATCAGATAGCTATAATAAACAATATCATTCTTGTGTGCCTTATTAAATGGCAGTATAGATAATGAAGCTGCTATCTTGTTAAGCGTCCCACAGTAGCTTCCTACAAATGCGTCGCCTCTTTTAGTAAGATTAATATAAATAAGTTCTTTAGTATCAGGTTTTATATATCCTGTTTCAACCAGGGCATTAGTTGCTTTATGAACACTTTGTGGAGCCATTGAAGCATCCATATGATAAATCCTGTTTTCTATATCTTCATTGACATATGAAACAATATCTTCAACACTAATCTGACCAGCATACACATGGAGCAGATAGGCTATATTATTCTTAAGACTCTCGATTCCCATAATTGTATAGCCTTCTGCAATGGTAACATTCCTTGACTCCACACTGACCCCTTTACTTTGATTACTAAAAACTCTCTTATTCCCTGATGGACAATAAAATGTGAGGTATTTGGCATCAATTTGGGCAAAATAATTCTCAATATCAGCATTTGCTTTTTCTAAAGTCCTGATACACTGCCTTTTTCTGCTCTTCTCAAGTCTTCTGTTATCAAGAATCATTGCCAGCTCATTTGTCGGAATCCTTGTATCATCAAATGACCACTTGATAAGCGGTAAACCAGCATCTTTTAATCTTTTATTAAGGTTATTCGGATTTTGTGAATAATGTGTATCACTTATAAATGCTTTAATTTCCTTATGCTTAGGTGCATTAACATCATATAAAGCCTCACTGTTCTTATGCATTACATGCCTCATGTCAGAGGCCCATTCAAGTACATCACACTGCTGTTCTGTCAGGCTGTCAGCCAGATTCGCAGATGTAGCTATTTCCTTGTTGCGCTCCATTCGCATTTTTACATATTCTTTTGATAAACTTATAAATATCCCTTCCTTCTATATTATTTTTAAACTAGACAAATGCTGTTTATATTATAATCTTTTTCACATGTAATTCCAATTAATTTATTATAAATGCTGTTATTCATACTTTTCCCCAGACAACCCATGCACTACTGAACAAATCCTGAAAATACATCATAACCAACCCCAATCCCGTCAAAAGCAAAGGACACATGCCCTTCCTAAAGGGTATGTGTCCCTATTATATATCTATATTTCATCTTTTCCATCAAACCAGTTTTTATACGATATATTTTTTACTCCCAGTTACTCTCTGCTTCATCCAGCTTCCTTGCAAGTGTATCTTTAAGAGCTGTAAGCGCAGGAATAAAGCTGTCGCGTATCAGCAGAATCAATTCATCTACTTCCTCCTCATTATATATATGAACAGAGGTATTGCGTTTTTTTAACATAAGCAACCATGTTTCGGAATCATTTATAAATCCAAATTTATAGCCAAGCTGCAGAATCTCTCGTGGTGATCCAGTAGAAGAATCTTCTACGCCATGTTTTCTCATAATCTCCTGCAACGCTTTCCATGCAAGTTCAAAAGTAAGATTAAATTGTCCAATAACCCCTGTCCGGTATATATCATTAGTTTCTGCCATCTTAAAATCCGCATTAGCTAATATAGTCAGACAATTACTAAAGTTATCAAGCTTTTTCATAAATCACTACACCATCCTTTTCTATCTCCCCTTTTAATTCATCTGAAATTGATACATCTGCCTGTACAATATCGAACATCAGCAGAGAATGTGTTTTTTCCTTTACATCCCAATAAAAACCATCAAAATCCCCACCATACACAGCAATATCTATGTCACTCCGTTCCGTGTTCGTACCTCGCGCACGAGAACCAAAAAGTATGATTTTAGTAATAGAATGTTCCTTCGCAAAAGAAACAATTTCTCTTAATATCCGGTCTGGTAAATTGTATTTCATATTCAATATTGCCCCCTTATCTGCATTAATTATACTTAATTCTATCCATAAATACAATAAACCTACCCTATTGTTTTCCTATAAAAATCATAAAAATACAAAAAGTGGGAAGAACTTAATCTTCCCACTCCTTGTATCCTTACTATTCTTATTTATCGTATTATCTATTCATTTTTCTTGCTTTTACAGCAAAGATATAAAGAGTTATACCACAGCAAAGAATAATACATAATGTAAGCCAGATTACAATATTGCTGTTATCACCAGTCTGTGGTGTTTCAACCTTATTATCAGCCGCTTCAGTTACATTTTCTGTTGAATTACCTGTAAGCTGTTGTCTTGTTATAAGATATGTTGAGCAGTGATCCTGCTCTACTGTCATATAACCATCATTATCAACTATTGCTGACATCATGCTGATTATGGTGCCATCATCTAATAGCTGGCTGTAGTAAAGCCTCTGGCCTGCATAGGCTTTTCCTACATTTAACCTGATGCTTGCTCTGGCTGGAAGCGTACCAGAATAATTGTATACTATCTTGGATACGAATATATCCTCTGTTACATCTTCCGGTATATTTCCAGCTTCTTTTATATCAGAAGTAATCACTGTTGAAAAATCATAGATTTCAACCTGTGATACTTCTGACATAGTTCCTTTGGCAAATGTAAATGTAACATCGTTATTGGATTTGATAACAACATCATTTGCTTTGTTATCTTCTATAATCTTTTTGATTTCATCAGCCTTAATAGTTGTGTTGCCATCTGATACATCTACTATTATAGTATCATCAGCTGATTTAGCAGTAAATGTAAGCTTATCAGCTATACATTCGACATTATAAAGAGCATCTATTTCTGTTCCATCATACTGGTAGCCGTCTGGCAGCTTATCATCTCCCCATACAGGCTGGTATGTTGCTACCGGATTGTTATAATCAACAAGCCATAATTCATCATTACTTTTTTCATCTATGCCAAGTTTTTCAAGAAGCTTACAGATTCTATAAGATGTCTCGTTATTTTCATATGCATATGCAGAAACATATTTTTCTTTGGTTGCTGTATTTATTATAACCTGACATGTTCCGCCGCTTCCACCATCTGACTCATAATATGATATAGGCTGGTCTAATGTGGTTTCTGTGTATCCGGCAGGGATATTGTCATATTCACCGGTCTTTTCTGCGTAATATACATCACCCAGAGCCGCCTTTGCAGTAAGCTTATATACTGTATAAGTTACTTTAGCAGGTTCAACATAGGTCAGTTTCTTAATATAATATAACGAAGTATTATCTGTTGCACTCTTATATACTGTATTAGTTGTATAAGGATCGTACTCATAATACTTAGCACATATCCTTGATATTTCTAGTGGGTGTGAAACGTTATAGCTTACATTTTCCTTTAAGGTTCCATTATCCCTGATTGGTTTGTCCGTGAGATTATCACTTGTATACACTACTGCCTTTGTACCGGAATATATGGTGACATTACAGGTGTCTGCAACTGAAAGTACGGAATTGGTTCCCTCCGCTAAGAGGCCTACACTATAATCATCTGCCTTGTCTGCATTAATAACTAAAGAACCATTTCCACATATATTGATGGAACCGCCCCAGGCATCACCATATGAACCTATACTTCTGATTTCATTATCACCAATAAGGTTAATCTTGAAATCATCACCCATCATATTAGTAACTATTACTGCTGCCTTGTTTTTAAAATCATTTAATGTAAGTGTATTGGATTCTCTGTCATAAGACATTCCTGCTATGGAATTAGTGCCTTTTGAAGAAAATATAAGAGTACTATCTTCTCCAATTCTCACATTAATATAAGCATAAGCCCAATCACCAGTATCACATGGTCCATTAGCGGCTTTTACCTGTGGTGCAGCATATAAAGCTGCTGAGGATACAGCAAGCACGACTGCTCCTGCTAGTGCGGCAATTTTTTTAATATGCCATTTTTTGTTTTTAACCATACATCTTTTCCTCCTGTTTCTTAATAATAATTGTCTGGAATCAAATGACCCATATAATAAATCTTATACATATAAGCTGTTATCAATATATATAACATTATGAATAAAGTATATAAGGGAAGTCCGCCAATATACTAAAATAGCGTGGCGGAAGTCCGCCACGCTACTTTAGACCCTAAAAAAGAAAGGAAAACAGATTAATCACACACATTTATTAAACAGATTAATAAGTCCAACTCGTGATTTCACACCGGTTTTTTCATAAATAGCTGAAATGTATCGTTCAAGTGTCCGTCTTGATACATGCATATGCTCCGAGATAGTCTGGATATTATCCTCAGTAGTAACAAGATAGCTAAATACTTCTCCTTCTCTTTCGGTAAAGGAGTATTGCGTAGTTAATTTATGTAACTGTTCCTGTTCGTTTGTCACTTCATCTGTATGCTGAGTAAACTGTTGTATAAAATAATATTTTTCAAATGTATATATTACTGACATAATACTTACTAAAACAAATAAAACAAGTATAAGAACAATCTTTAAAAGGTTATTATCAGAGGAAAGCAGTTGTAAAACAAAGCTGGCAATAACAGCGGCAGTAATATTGTTAACAGCCCGCCCCATTCCAGCCCAAAGCTCAGGTATTCTGACATACTGTGAAAGCTCCATGAATTCTGATGTAAAGAAAACAGCAAAAAATCCAGCAGACAGATAGAATACAATAAGCACAGCCACGAATGGCTTGGAAAATTCAAGCAGGACAATACACAGGGTAGAAAGAATCATTATACAGTACATGATGATTCCAGTATACTTTCTATTACTAATATCAAATATAAATCCAGCAGCAAGCCCACTGAAGGCAAGCAGAATTCTGGCTCCCTGTCCTATGTCAGCAATACCGTCGGAATGGACGAGTGTTACTGCGCTGTCGAGAGTGCTGAATAAACACGCCATAAGTATCACAAGAACTATAATGCTAATATATAATAAAATATTATGCTTATTACCTTTTGCTGAGATTTCAATTATAGTTTTAGCAGCATATTTGTCAGTGCTATAGCAGCTGAGAATACGTTCATTTTCTATCAGTAAGATAAAAAGCAGCAGCATAGATACTAACAATATAACAAGCTGTATTGTTCTTATATGAATGGCATTATGGTTGATAAACTGAAGCAGAATACCAAGGGAATATGAAATTCCGGCCGTTTTTGCCAAATGTCTGTTTCTAATCATACAAGCAGAAACATAATATGCATTACTGCCAACAAGACCAAGAAGTATAAAAAGAATAATTCCCGCACCAAATATATATTCAAAGGATTTACCGCAGCTAATGCTGATTGTTAAAAAAACAGTTAGTAATCCGGTAATAATAATCAAAAGCTTGTAAAGCCTGTTGTTTAAAAAATGTTTAAACAGAGGATATAATAAAAAACCTGCTGTACTGACTCCAAGTACATAATTCTGGGAAAGAGTGGCTTTTTGCTGTGATACAAGAAGTGAAATCCTGCTTACAAACATATATTCAACACTTAAGAAAACAAATGTAAACAGTCCCATTAAAATAATGGCATATATATGTGGAATGCTGGTTATTGTTTTGATACCACCAGCTTTTATAGTATCCTTCTGAGGTGAATTCATATAATAACACTCCTTACATATGACGATAATGTGTGGATTGCAAAGCAATGAACGAATCCATAGGTGTTATAAAATTATATATTTGAAAGGAAGTTAAGTCAATGATGTAAAATTGCTCAGTTTTTCACACGTTTTTATGCTTTACATTTATATGAATATGTGCTTTAATAGTGCCTGTACAAATCAATTATATAAGCAGAGTAGGAATATGTGCGTTAAGTGCCATATGGACAGGGAGTTGCCATACGGACGAAAAGATTTCTTGCGATACATAATCCGCATCCCGCTGCTACATATACTGGTCAACAGCCTCTTATGTAGTGCGAATACTACTGCAAAGGAGGTTATTTTTATGTCAATTTTATTAAAAAATTTTGCATTTTCAGCAAAAGAGTTCAAATGTCTCAAGTCAATTGTTGCTGCGGCACTCCTCGTCGCACTTCACACTGTTTTAGCAGTTTTTGTATCTATTAATGTAACCCCGACACTCAGAATTTCAGTATCTTTCCTCGCCAATTGTGCAATTGGATACATGTTCGGTCCTGTTATGGGATTCATGTGCGGAGGACTTGGCGATATAATCCAGTATATTATTAAGCCAACCGGTCCTTATTTTCCGGGCTGGACATTAAGTGCTGCTTTAGCTGGGCTTATCTATGGTTTATTTTTCTATGACTGCAACATCAAAATTTCCAAGAAAAAAGTAACAGGTGAAAAACGCAGTCTTTTAGAGATTATAGATTTCAAATTCCTTATCAGAGTTGTGCTTGCCCTTACTATTGATACACTTCTTGTAAATGTTCTTCTTGGAACATACTGGTGCAGCATAATGTACGGCAAAGGATTTATGTTTTATCTTACAATGAGATTTACCAAAAATCTTATCCAGCTACCTATCAACATTTTCTTAACTTACAATGTTATAGGAATTGTTAAAGTGATTAATAATAAAATATATAAAAACGAATAAACAAAACGCAGGATATAGTGACTAACTCCCATATATCCTGCGTTTTTTGATTTATCATTGCTTACTGCGTATTTAAGCCGCTCTCCTGCTAATCTTTGCATGGCTTCAATTATTGATATGGAACTCTTATGAAACAATATATCCTAGAAAAGTGAGATTTTCCCTGTTTATATCCTCTTATAAATAATTGGTTCATCATATCCAAAAGTTCTTTTTCCGTTAACTTCCATGCTTTCAGATACTTCCAGGCAGCTATCAGAAAACTTTTCCCAAAGCTTAAATGTCATTACCGGTGAAAACTGGCTTATGCTACCTCCCTCCCAGATTCCATTCTTTTCATGATAAAGTGCCGGTGTAAACTTTTCAGATTTTTTCAGTTCAGCATAATCAACATTCTTCATAGAATTATATGAAAATGTATTCTTGTCTTCTCCTGCTGGAATTTCATATGAAGAAAGAACAATTCCGTCCTCAGTTTCCATAATAAGGAAAATGTGGGGTGATGCATGGCGTTTTCCATTGGTTTCATAATAACTTTCTTCAACAACAAATTTTCCGTTAAAATCCTTAGGAATGTTTTTTATTTTATCATTACATATAGTATTGATGTGTTCTGCATAAGGATATATTTTTCCTGCCTTCTGCATAATATCAAATTGTTCTTTGTTATCAAATTGTCCTGTCATCATTCCTATAAATTTATCAAGTTTCATCTTATTTTTGCCTCCATCTTTAAATTTTATATAGTTAATATCATATATACTCAAAAATTCCTTGTATTGCATCAGATATATTAATCAATTCAGATAGAGGCATGCTATCTATTATTTTATATCCACGCACAGATAAATCCAACAACGCTATTTTTTCACACTGAACATATCCCTCAACTTCTTTTGTTGATGTCCATATGTGAAGTGGTCCTTCATTAGAATCAGCAATAATAGGACAGCCTATTATTTCTCCACTTTCGTTAAAAAAATTTTTACTTACAACTAATACTGGCGGTTTTATTTTTTCTACTTTAATAATGTCACCCTGATGTGCAATCCCCATCACCATACCTCTCTTCCAACAGGTTCTCCCCAATCATATTCACCATCAAGCATTAACTTGCCATTATATTCTGCCGCTCTTTCTTCTAAAGTTTTATGTCTGAAAGGTTTTGCTAATGTAATCACTCCATCTGATACTGTAACTTCTAACATTTCGTTTAATGCTATTCCAGCACTTTTTAATATTTCCTTAGATAATCTGATTCCCTGACTATTTCCCCATTCTCTTACTTGTGCCTGCATACAATCACCTCTCTTCTTTGTATATACCTAGTATATACAAATGTTAGAAATTTATCAATATATTTCAAATCAAAATCCCATCTTCTTAAGTCCCGCAACAACCTGCACATAAAATTCCCGAACATCAAATCCTTTAATGTTCTCCCTGTTAAGATCTATCATATCACCATGCGATATGCCTCTTTTGCCGCTGACAGTAAGAAACTGATAGTTCTGTCCCCATCTAAAGGATTCTTCTCCAACAAGTCCGTCATTTGGTCCGTCAAAATATTTCACCAGTGGATATGTAAAATTAAGTGGAAATCTTCCCGAAGCCGGATGGTTTAGTTTAGAACCAACTGACTGATAATAAATGTCTGGATTATCCTTTATTTCATTGTTAAATTCACTGCATTTTTCTGATGTAAGGTCATATACTGCAGCAAGAAAATCAGGGTTAATGTCTCCGAGTTTAGCTGCTCCCGCGTTATATGTATTGGCAACCATCTGCTGCTGTTTTTCAGGAATTTTGCCAAGAAGGTAATCAGCGAACTGACAGCCCCTGTGTGGTGTATTTATCGTTGTAAGAGAAGCCACATAAGGTGCAATATCTGTAAGCACTAACGCTGCCCTCATGTCAAGTCCTCCTTTTGAATGAGCAATTACATTTACTTTCTCACAACCTGTCTCTCTTATAATCTGATGAATCCTTTCTGCCAGCTCTTTAGCACTGTCTCGCACAGCCGCAGCACTGTTATGATTTCCATAGTAAATCACTGCACCATTAGCCTTAAGCTCTGCCGGTATTCTTCCCCAGTAATTAAGATGTTCAAAATCCCTGAAAAATACGCCATGCACCATAAGAACAGGATATTTCGTACTGCATATCCGCTGTTCTTTGCGCTGCAGATTTCTCTTAGCACGCATTTTCTCCATGCGGACTTCCTCACCAACTGTCTTTATAATAATATGAAGCATGACAAGATGTGCAACAGGTATCCATCCGCACACGATTCCAAGCACTCTCCATCTGATTCCAAGCTGCTCAGATGTCGCATACACCATAATAATTCCTATCCAGAATATTATGCTTTCCACAAGAATTCCTATCCCTGCCCGGATAAGCCAGTAAACTGGAGCTTTTACTATTCCTGCCGGACCACCAAACCATTTTTCATAACAGCCTGTAAACCCTATTATCAGATATATTGATAATATTACTGTCGTCCAGCAGAATATTTTCAGCATAATTCTGCCAAAGTTACATACTTTAATTCTCCCCATAATTAATCTCCCCTATTGTTTTTCTCAACTTTCTTGCCGCCGAACTCACCGGGTGTCTGCTGTCATAGACAAGACATATATTTCTCTTCGGAATATTATCCTTAAGAGATATCTTCACAATCTCTTTCTTATCAATCGATTCCTGCGCCATTGTCTCTGGTAAGAATGCAAGTCCTAATTCACATTTTACAAGAGGAAGTATCTGGTCTGTTGTCGCAGCCTCCGTATCAGGCTCTAATTCAACCCCATGTGACATAAATAAATCTTTATAGAATCTGAATGTCATAGTCTCTCTGCCAAGGCATATCAGTGGATAATCCGTCAATTCTCTTATTGATAATTCCTGACTTCCCAATGCTGTAAATGTAGTTCCTCCGACAAGTATTTCCTGAAAAGAATGCAGCACCACCGTCTTTAGTGATGAATCTGCGTACACAGGTGATGATACCACTGCAAAGTCTACCAGTCCATTTTTTACTGCATCAACCGCCTCCGGCGTTGAATGATTATATATCTTAAGCCGGATTCCGGGATTGACCATGTGAAATGCTTTTAACTTATCAAGAAGAAATATATTAAGCGCAGTCTCACTTGCCCCTATGGAAATACTGCCATGTGAAAGACTTGCACTGTCCGCAAGCTCTTCTTCTGCTGCCATAAGCTGTGTCATAGCCGCTGTAACCCTTATATACAGTTTTTCCCCCTCTGGTGTAAGCTGTATTCCCCGGTTATTTCTTACAAACAGTGTTGAATTAATCTGCTGTTCCAGACAGTTCATTGCCCTTGTAACATTAGGCTGGCTGCTTCCTAATGCCTGTGCGGCTTTCGTAAAATTCTTATATCTTGCCACATAATAAAATATCTTGTAATACTCAAAATTAACATCCATAACTTATCGCTCCGTAACGTCTGACATATCATATTGTTATAGCATTTATATCAATTATAGTTTTTACTTATCTCTATGCCAATAGTATAATCTAGCCGAAATTGAAAAACAAGAAGGAGCTGACGATTATGAAAGAAAAAACTATCTTTCCAAGAGAAGAAAAATCTGAGGTTTTATTTGATAAAATTTTAAATGACCCTTGGGCTTACAACAAACTTTTCCAGACATTCTGTAACAATCTGTTTTGCAATGATGATTCTGAAACAATACTTTCACCGCTTCAATTCACAGAAGCATTATTCAACTGCTATTCTAATAAGGATTTATCCGCATTTCTAATGGCTATAACACAGAATACCATGTTTGATTTACTGAGAAATTCATTTCTTATCCCCTACCGCTTCAACGCTGACGGCAAACCAAATCCTATAATTATGACAGATGATAAAGGCATGCTGCTTCCGGAATTTGCTAATTCTGTTCATGAAAAAGACTATCAGCATTTTTATAACATTTATAAGAACCTTGATAATAATAAAAATATGTTTCTTGCTGAGGCTTACAGATACAGTCACACATATGGCGATGACCCGTCTGTAGTGGAGCAGCAGGTTCTTGAGAGAAGCACTGGTATACTGCTTATCCGCGAACTGCCTGACACTGTCAGAATGAAGGAAACCGAAGCAGAGGCCTATAGTGCTGTATGGGATCTTATGCTTGAGCTTGAGAAGAATCTTCCAATGGCATACATATTCTATGGTCAGGATTCATTCGTTGAACACAATGAACATTTTGATGAACTTGGAATTTTCCTTCCTAATTCTATATTCTTACGAAACCTTGAACACTATGTTAAGAAAGCAGAGGCGATTATATATGCCAAGGACTAATTACATTGACATTATGGAAAAAAATCATATGGAAATTCCGTGGCACGACTATACGAATGCCGACAGCAATGCATTAATTGCTAATGCAGACCTTATAGAAAAAGCCTCCGTTATCGGTCGTGTAGGTCTGATTATGCTATCATGCGGCACTGGTGCATGGCGTGTCCGTACATCTATGAATAAGCTATCCAAGGAACTTGGAGTAACCTGTACCGTGGATGTTGGCCTTATGTCTATTGAATTTAACTGCTTTGATGGTAATGACTGCGTATCACAGTCGTTAAGCATTGCCAATACCGGTGTTAATACCTCCAAGCTTTACAGAATGGAACAGTTTGTTGACAATTTTCCTAATGAAGAAGCCCACCTTACAGGTGAAATGATTCATAAAAGGCTTGATGAAATTGAACAGATACATACCCTGTATTCACCAGTCAAGCTTGGACTTGCCGCCGCTCTAGCATGTTGCGGATTCACATTTCTGCTTGGCGGCGGTCCTATAGAGATGCTTTTCGCATTCATTGCAGCCGGAACAGGTAATCTTATAAGGACAAAGCTTATTAAACATCATTTTACACTATTCATGAATATAGCAGTTTCTATATCAGCCTCATGCCTTATATATGCACTGCTGCTTAAACTTGCTATCCTGATGTTTAATATTCCTTCTGTCCATGAAGCCGGCTACATATGTTCCATGCTTTTCATAATACCTGGATTTCCTTTCATCACCAGCGGTATTGACCTTGCAAAGCTCGACCTGCGGTCTGGTATTGAAAGGCTGACATATTCAATAATCATTGTGCTGGTTGCTACCGTATTTGCATGGATTATGGCTTTGTTACTGCATTTGCAGCCAGAAGAATTTACTACATTACATATTGGAAAAATGTTACATCTGATATTAAGACTTATTGCAAGCTTCTGCGGTGTATTCGGATTCTCTATCATGTTTAACAGTTCTGTTCCGATGGCGGCTATGGCTGCTCTTATTGGTTGTATCGCCAATACGCTGCGTCTTGAACTTGTTGATTTACAGGCATGCCTGCCGCTGCTGCCGCATTTATTGGTGCTGCTACTGCCGGATTACTTGCCTCATTTATTAAAAATTATAATGGATATCCTAGAATATCACTTACAGTTCCTTCCATAGTTATTATGGTACCCGGACTTTATTTATATCGTGCAATATACAATTTCGGCATAATGTCCCTGACAGAAGCGGTCTCATGGTTTACATCAGCAATTATGATAATTGTTGCACTTCCACTCGGACTTATATTTGCCAGAATTATTACGGACCGCACATTCCGTTATTGCACTTAATATTAACTATACATTTATATAAGGAGGAATTATTATTATGCTTACTTCTGTAACAGGTATTAACTGGGGCGACGAGGGCAAAGGCCGTGTAATTGACCTTCTTGCTGAAAATGCAGATATAGTCGTCAGGTATCAGGGCGGCAATAACGCCGGTCACACTGTTGTGACTAATCAGGGAAAATTCGTTCTTAATCTTCTGCCATCAGGAATACTTCACTCCAATGTTATATGTATTCTTGGAGACGGCATGGTTGTTGACCTTGAACATCTTGCCAACGAAATAAAGCAGATTGAAGACAGAGGAATACAGATTAATCCAAAACATTTGAAATTATCTAAAAAAGCTACAATATCTATGCCATGGCACAAGGTACAGGATGAACTTGAAGAAAACAGACTAGAACGAACCGGCTCTGCTTTCGGTTCTACAAGACGAGGCATAGCATATGCCTACAGTGACAAATACAGAAAAAAGACTCTGCGTCTTGGTGACCTTCTTCACTTAGATGATACAGCTGTACAGGCAAGACTTACAACTATTCTTGAGTCCAAGAACCTTGAGCTTGCCGGCTGCTATCATCAGGAGCCAATGTCTTATCCGGCACTTCTTGACTGGTGCAGGGAACAGGCTGAAAAGTTCAGCAAATACATATGCGATACAGGCACATTTATAGACAAAGCATTATCCTGTGGTAAAAAAGTTATTCTTGAGGCTCAGCTTGGTGCATTAAGAGATATTGATTACGGTATCTTCCCTTACACTTCAAGTTCATCAACTATATCTGCCTATGGTCCTATCGGTGCAGGAATTCCTGGAAGACACGCTGACCATGTCGTTGGCGTGCTTAAAGCCTATTCTACCTGTGTCGGTGCAGGACCTTTTGTTGCTGAAAATGCTGTTTCAGAAAAATGGCAGCAAGACTTAAGAGAAGCCGGTGGTGAATTCGGTGCTGCAACAGGCCGTCCTCGCCGTGTTGGTCCTTTTGATGCAGTTGCAAGCAGATACGGACTCAGATGCCAGCATGCAGACAAAATCGCACTAACCAAGCTTGATGTATTAAGCTCTATGAAAGAAATTCCTATAATTACAGGCTACAATGACCCAAACGGCTCTCTGGTTGAATTTGACCCAACTGATAACCTTGATTCATGCACTCCTGTTATATACAAAGTTCCCGGCTGGGAAGAAGATATATCACATTGCAGGACATTTGACGAGCTTCCTGCTAATGCAAAAAATTACATTAAAACAATTGAAGATATGCTTCATGCAGAAATCAACTTTATATCTGTCGGTGCTAAGAGAGATGAATATTTATTAAAAGGAGAGTGGCTATGAGACATCTGATAACCCCTATGGATCTTTCCGTTGAAGAAACTATGAATATATTAGATCTTGCGGAGCGGATATCCATTGGACCACAATTATATAAGCATGTTGCCGATGGCAGACAGCTTGCTACACTTTTTTACGAACCAAGTACCAGAACCCGTTTATCTTTCGAGTCTGCTATGTTAAGTCTTGGAGGACAGACGCTAGGCTTTTCAAGTGCAGCTCAGTCTAGTGCTTCCAAAGGTGAAACCGTTGCTGATACTGCAAGAGTTGTAAGCTGCTATGCAGATATAATTGCGATGAGACATCCAAAAGAAGGTGCTCCACTGCAGGCATCAATATATTCACGCATTCCTATAATAAACGCAGGAGACGGCGGTCATGCGCACCCTACACAGACACTTATTGATATGATGACTATAAGACAGCGTAAAGGAAAGCTTAATAACCTGACTATCGGTTTCTGTGGCGACCTGAAATTCGGACGGACGGTACACTCCCTTGTCAGCAGCCTTACTCGTTTCTCTGATAATAAATTCTACTTCATATCTCCCGAAGAATTACGGATTCCGGATTATCTGAGAGACGATGTATTAAATCCATCTAATTCAACTTATGAGGAAGTGTCAAGCCTTGAAGATACTCTTCCTAAACTTGATGTTCTGTACATGACAAGAGTACAGAAAGAAAGATTTTTCAATGAAGAAGAATATCTCCGTTTAAAAGATGTCTACATTCTTGACGAAGAAAAGTTAAAGCTAGCTGATAAAGATATGCCTGTTCTTCATCCTCTGCCACGAGTCGATGAGATTTCCCTTGATGTCGATGACGATTCAAGAGCTGCATATTTTGACCAGGTCCAGAATGGAAAATACATAAGAATGGCTCTTATTATGGCTTTACTTGGTATTACCGATCCGGTAACGGGCAGAAAAGTTCTTGATACACACAGCCTATAACTAAACATTCCATATAAAAACTGCCATCCGCTAAACTTAATGTTAAACGGACGGCAGTTTTATGTTTTTATATATTTATCCCCAGACTTCTTTCGGTTCTGCGTTATGCTCCCCAATCATCTTCTCCATCCACACCATATCGAACCACTGGTTAAACTTATACCCACTGTCATGAAAACGACCAACTTCTGAAAATCCCAATCTGCTATGGAAGCGGATACTGTCATCATTAAGATACTTGCTTTCCTGTACAGGGCATGCAATACATGCATTCATATTAAGTATTCCCATACTCTTAAGTTCATGTTCAAGTCTGTCATATAAAAGTCTTCCAATTCCCATTCTCTTGCAGTCCTGTCGCACATAAATAGTTGTCTCAACAGACCAGTCATATGCTCTCCTGTCCTTAAAACATCCGGCATATGCATAACCGACAATCTGTCCATTGTCAACTGCCTTGATATATGGATATCTGTCTGAAATATTCACAATTCTTTGTCTGAATTCTTCTACAGAAGGCACATCATATTCAAATGTTATCGCTGTATACTTAACATATGGTGCATATATATCAAGAAGTTCCTCTGCATCTTCAATTGTTACATTCTGAATTTCCATAATTTTCTCTCACTATTTCCAGATTAGTTATCAATGCATAGATTACTCTTCCATATCGTCCGTTCTCAACAATTCTTCCATGGTCAAACACCTGTATATGCCCTCCATCTGCTTTCTGCATATTAAAATGCGTATAACCATTAGTATGTCCTTCATCTATCTGCTTCCATATATCTGCTATAACAGCTTCCCGTTCATCCACCTTAATGATATTACGGAAACTTCTTTTTGTATATTCAAGCAGTTCATCCATATTCTTACAGCCTGCAAATCTGATAAATTCGCGGTTTGCAAAAAGAATTTCATCATCGTTCTTATCTGCTTTGTATATGATAAATGCTCCTGGAAGATTTTCAGAAACATCTTTAAGTACAAAACCAAGCTGTGTACGAATCTCCATCCTGAGTCCGTTCTTATATGCCATACAGCCATTCTTTCCACGAAGTTTCACCTCATAAAGTGCAGTATCAGCACAACGCATGAGTTTTGATGGTTTGTCACCATGAACCGGATATTCAGCATATCCAACTGATATAGTGAACTGCTGCTCTTCACCTTCATATTTAAATGAACGTTTTAACTTTGTGAATTCCTCAAGTTTTTCCTTAACATCTGCACATGTGCAGTCTGGCAGGAAAATACAGAATTCATCACCACCATTTCGTCCTAAAACCACATTTTTATCAAAAAACTTCTGCATTCCCTCAGACAATGCTTTAAGTGCCACATCTCCATAAGCATGACCATACATATCATTGATAGTCTTAAAATCATCAATATCAAATTCTACTCCTACGCAATGATTATCCGGATTCTGCTTAAGATACCTTGTCACTCTTTCATCATATCCATGTCGGTTATATATTCCTGTCAAAGCATCTGTTATAGCCAGTTTCTTAAACTTCTTTCTATGTTCGTCAAGCACAAGCAGCGCACATGTAAACCCTGTAAGAAGCAGTACAATAATAATTCCGCCTATTCCAGCCGCATACAGATATATTCTTTCAGACTGGGTCTCATATGGCATTATATCAAGCTTCCACTTGCTGTCTCCTATATCAAATGTATACGAAACAGGATTCTTTAACTCTTCTTCCGAGCCATACACTTCTTCAAATTCAGACCCCCACGGAAAAGCAGTTTTATATAATGTATAATTATAACCAAAATCAGAAAGTGCCTTCATTGAATCAGCAAAGATCTCAGGAACACGGATTATAACTATTGCAAATCCCCAGAAATCTTCATGTCCGTTTTCTTCAATGTATACAGGGTTTCTTACAGCTACACCATATCCCCCCTGCTTTAATTGAAATGGTCCCTGCATTGTAACAACTTTATTATCTCTTCCATAACGGCATATTTCACCACGGTCTTTATCATTTAACAGATCAATCTTTCCAGCATCATTACCTTCCTGAGGATAAATATCTGTCACAACACCATCTGGTGCAATCTGGATGCTCTGAACAGAATCTGCCATCATCTCCTCTGCTATCTCATAGAATTTATTAATCTGTCCATCATCACTTATAATTATCTGTCTTAATGTGTCCGAAACGCCTATGCCTTTCATAATATCTGTCTTCATACGCTCGGCATAAGTCATTGCGTTAAGATTCGCCATTGTCCTGTTCTGCTTATTCTGTTCGTTATTTATGCTGCATACAATACCTGCCACAGCACTCATTCCGATTATAAATACAACTAGTGGAATAATAATATTTTTCTTTATAAAATGCATCCCATTCACTCCAAACTGCTGATTTGTAAATATTTGTTTATTATATCACTTTAAATGTTATTCCGCATTAAAAATGACGCAGGAATTTCCTGCGTCACTGCATCTGTCCTTATATGAAGCTGCTTTATATATTAAGGAAATCTTTTCTATAATCCACCTTAAAGAATTCTGCAAGCTTAATCATATCTTCGTCTTTTATTGTATTCTTTCTCTCAAGTCCAGCTGTAAGCATATATATCTGTGCCGCTTTTTCAACAGTTTCAATAAGTCCAAATGTCTCATCAAGAGTTTTTCCAGCACCATATATTCCATGCATTGCCCATATAACAAGTCTGAATTCTTTCATTTTTTCTGCTGTTGCCTCGCCTATTTCATTAGTTCCGCAAAGCTCCATGGGAGAATACCTACACCATCCGGGAACACAACTATACACTCTGTACACATTTCCCAAAGTGTATGCGTGAATTTCTTCTCGTCAAGTTCATGAATATAATTCATGGCAAGTGTATTAGTTGGATGTGAATGTATAACAACTCTGTTATCTTTATCAACAGAAAGTCTTGCCATATGACTCATAAGATGCGCTGGTAATTCACTTGTGAATTTTCCTCCATCCTTATATCCCCATAATAACTGCGCTGTTGTTCCATCTTCAGCTATTCTTATTATTCCAAGATTATTCTCTGGATCTGTCTTTACATTTTTAAAGTACTTACCTGTACCGGTTACTATAAATATTCTGCCAATAAGTGCATCTGCTTTGAAACCCGTCGGAATCTCTCTTAACACATAATTAATATCAAGATATTGTGCAACTTCTTCTTCATCAAGCATATAGCTGATATTACCACCATTTCTTTCGTCCCAGCCAAGACGATACATATTAGCTGTAGTATCACACATTTCTTTAACAAAAGGTGCTGTTAATATATCTTTCATTATCGTGCCTCCAATACTTTCTTTTCGTAATCCATAACCTCACTGATATAATCTGCTGCCACATTTTCTCTATTAAGATATTCCTGCCATATATCTCCAAATGGCATAATCTTTAATTCTTCCTGTGCTGCCATAAGTTCTGTGAACCTTCCTTCGTTCTGAAGATTGCGAAGTGATTCTGGCTCTAACAATGCATACAAAAGAGCTTTCTGAACACTTCTCATTCCGGTTATCCATGCAGATATTCTGTTAATTGATGCATCGAAATAATCAGTTGCTATAAATACCTTGTCAAGCGCATCTGCTCTGACAATTTCTTTAGCAATCTCTCTGGTTTCATCATCATATAAAACTACATGATCGCTGTCCCATCTTACAGGTCTTGTAATATGTAATGCTAAGTGGTCATTAAATAAAAGCATTGATGATACCTTATCTGATACAACCTCTGTAGGATGATAGTGTCCATTATCCATAAGTGGGGTTATGCCTGCTCTTGCTACATAATTCATGCAGAATTCAGACGAACCAACTGTGTATGATTCAACGCCTATGCCAAATACTTTAGATTCAAGACACACAAACACATTGCTCTTATCATATGGAATTGAAAGAATTTCATCTAAAGATTCTTTAAATCTCCTTCTTGGTCCAAGTCTGTCTGCCGGAATATCCTTATAGCCATCCGGAATCCATATGTTCATTACACATGGCTGTCCTGTTTCATTAGCAAAATATTCTGATATCTCAATACATCTCTTGCCATGTTCAATCCAGAATTTTCTTACTTCTTCATCTGGTGAGGATAATGTAAGTCCATCTTTAACCATTTTATGTGAGAAAAATGTTGGATTAAAATCAATTCCCATATTGTATTTCTTAGCAAATTCTACCCATCTGGCAAAATGTTTTGGTTTAATTGAATCCCTGTCTGAACCGTCATCTATAATGGCATAACTGGCATGAAGATTTAGCTTCTTCTTTCCAGGTACAAGTGTCAATACTTTGCTTATATCCTGCATAAGCTGCTCAGGAGTATCTGCTCTTCCCGGATAATTTCCAGTAGTCTGTATACCACCTGACAGACTTTCTCTGCTGTCAAAACCAATTACATCATCGCCCTGCCAGCAGTGCATTGATACCGGCACATTCTTTAATCTTTCTAATGCAGCCTCAGTATCAACTCCTATACTCTGATATATCTTTCTTGCTGATTCATATCTTTCATTAGTCATATATAGCATTATCCTCCTTATATAATCCGAAATTTATTATCTTTTCTGCTCAAATCGTTTAATATCAAAGGAATCTCTTACACACGCTCTTGCTTCCTTCAGATTCTTAAACACACTATCTGCTATCATCTGCGCCATAATATTTCCAATAGCAGTAGCCTCTGCTGGTCCCGCTACAACTGTTTTCCCAGTCGAATCAGCCGTAAGCTGATTAAGATATCCAGCATTAGCACCTCCACCTATTACATATATTGCATCATATGTAATGTCTAGATTCTTTTCTATCTGCATAACTGTATTTGCATAACTGTCAGCCAGACTCTTATATACAACTGCTGCAATCTCTCCGGCTGTGTCAGGTATAATCAAATCATTATTATTGCAGTATGATTTGATTGCCTCTGTCATATTCTCTGGTGCAAGAAAGCATTTATTATTAACATCTATCCTTGATGTTATATAGTCTGTCTCCTCTGCTTCCTTACAAAGCTCCGCAAATGTATATCTGTCTCCAAATTCATGCCTTACAGACTGTATAATCCAGAGTCCCATAATATTCTTCAAATATCTGAATCTATAATCGTATCCACCTTCATTGGTAAAATTACATACCTGGCTTTTCTCATCACATCTTGCCTTTAGAAGTTCTGTCCCCATCAGTGACCATGTTCCAGAACTTAAATACAAAACATTATCTGCTACTGTTGGAACAGCCATAACTGCGGATGCTGTATCATGACTTGCACACATAACAACCCTTGTATTGTATCCAACAATCTTCTTAATACCATCAGTTAATTCTCCCAGTATTGTTCCCGGCTGCTTAAGCTCCATAAACATATTTCTGTTGATTCCAAGCATATCAATCAATTCATAATCCCATTGTTTAGTTTCTGGATTAACAAGCTGTGTTGATGTTGCATTGGTATATTCCGATGCTTTAACACCCGTAAGAAGATACTGAAAATAATCTGGAAGCATAATAAATGTCTTCGCTTCCTTTAACTGTTCAGGTCTTATGAATTTATCCGACATGAGCTGATAAATTGTATTAAACTTCTGTTTCTGAATACCTGTTCTCTTATATAATTCTTTTTCGGATATCACCTTATAAACTTCTTCATCCATTCCATCTGTACGTTCATCCCTGTATCCATATACATTTCCTATGCATTTGTCATTATCATCAAGAAGAACATAATCAACAGCCCATGTGTCAATCGACATGCTTACTGGAATTTTCCCGAGTTCTTTACATTTTTTCATTCCTTCAATAATATTGGCAAACAAGCTGTCAACATCCCATAACTTATTGCCATTATCATTAATCATGCCATTATCAAAACGATATACCTCTTCTATTATCATTCTGCCGTTATCCATGGATGCAAGAATATGTCTTCCACTTGAAGCCCCAATATCAACGGCAAGGTAATATACCGGTTTCATACAATCTTACCCCCTGTCTTAAATTCATGTATTAATCAAGATGAAAAACGCACCTTAAATCATTACTCACAGGACTGTCATCTGGATTAACCATCATAAGCGGCGCCATATATTTCCACCACTTTCTATTAATCTCAGTATCTGCTGACTGTGCCCACTTTTCTTCATCTTCAATCTCTATATATCCATATAATATGTTAGTTTCATCATCTAGAAATATAGAATAATTATGTCCGCCATATTCGTGTATCATTGCCTTCATTTCAGGCCATAATTCATTGTGACGCTTTTCATATTCATCAGCACAGCCAGCTTTAAGATACATTTTAAATGCTTTTCTTATCATTCTGTAATGCCTCCACTAAAGCCAGTATTGTAAGTGACTGTCCATATGCCATAGGTGCTATAAGTATGTTCTTATAATGCTCTGCATCATATCCCATACCAGTTCCACCAGATACATTAAGCACTGTTCCATCTGAATCAATATTTTTAAGTATTGCATTTATCGCTTTATCAGCAACATCTATATAAGAATCATCAAGTATTCCCATTCTGATTCCCTTTAATATACCGGCTGTAATTGCAGCACTTCCTGATACTTCTTCATAACTTGACGAATCTGTAAGTACTGTATGCCATAATCCGCTTTTACTCTGCAGCTTCTTAAGAGCAGCTGTCTGGGCTTTATAAGCATCTATTATTATCTCTTTAACTCCACTGTTAAGTGTTCCCTTAAACATATCAACATAATCAAGAATTCCTAACGTGAACCAGCTATTTCCTCTGCACCAGAATATACCACCGAAATTATTCATTTCATTAAATGTCCAGCCATGATAAAACAATCCTGTCTTGTTGTCGCAAAGATACTTTATATGCATAAGTACCTGATGTATTGACTCATTTATCCAATCCTGGCGATTATACTTCTGACCCATTTTATTAAGGAATAAAACTGTCATAAACAGAGTATCTATCCACATCTCATTCTCATTGAGTCTTACTCCCTGTCTGTCTCCATTAGCACTTGTAACATGCTGGAATCCACGTTCCTTTGTTCTTGGAAGGCAGTCCATAAGCCACTCTGCCCATTTGATACACAGTTCCTCGAACTGTGTATCATTGTAATAGTTATTCAACTCAACAAGAGTAAGTAACGGTGTTGTTGTGTTAATATTCTTTGATGGAAGACCTTCTGCTATATTTTCTTTAAACCATTTGTAAAGAAATTCTCTATACTCATCATTGCCATTAATCTGCATTATCTTAAGCAATCCATATAAACCGACCCCCTGTGGCCAGTCCCACTCTTTTATTCCAAAGTCTCTTTTAAAGAAGCCTATAGACTCACCGCCTTTTTCCAGTTCTTCATCATTATCAGGTCTGCCAAGATTCATAAGCTTATCAATTACAAGATTAAGCTTATTCTCAATTTCTTTCTTGTCAGGTTTTTTATTGTTCATATATATGTCCTCCGTTTTTATCTTTTTTATCCCAACAATCCAAATACTGTTGGCAGCCACATACTAAGCTGTGGTACAAATGTTACAAAAAGAAGTGCTACTAAAATCGCTACAAAGAATGGCACCAGTTTCTTAATTACCTCTTCTACCTGAAGATGCGATATACTACAACCTACAAATAATACGCTTCCTACAGGTGGTGTAATTGTTCCAATTGAAAGGTTCATAACCATCATTACTCCAAACTGAATAGGATTCATGCCTAAAGCCTTAACTACAGGAAGGAATATAGGGGTGAATATAAGTAACGCCGGAGCCATATCCATAAATGTTCCTACAATCAGAAGTATCAGGTTAATAATTAACAGAATAACAATCTTATTATCAGACACACCAAGTAATGCTGCACTTATAGCCTGTGGAAGACCTGTGAATGATAATACGAATGACAATACTGATGAAGCTCCTATTATAAGCATAACAATTGCTGTCATAACTGCTGTTTCTTTTAAAATTCTTGGAATATCTTTAATCTTAATGCTCTTATAAACAAACACGGCCAGTATAAATGCATACACAACAGCTACACCAGATGCTTCTGTCGGTGTAAAATATCCTGATAATATACCACCAATAATAATTACAATGAGGAAAAGACTTGGTATAGCATCCCAGATTGTCTTTAATACAACCTTAGCTGTAAGATGATCTCTCTTGATTACATATCCATGCTTTTTTCCATATACGAAAGCAACTACCATACACAGTAATGCCCATAATAATCCTGGAATCCAGCCAGCCATAAGTAATGCTGCAACTGAAACTCCACCACTTGCTGCTGAAAATACAATGAATGAAGCTGTTGGTGGAATTAACTGTCCTACTGGTGCAGAAGCAACATTTGCTGCTGCTGAAAATGCCCTGTCATATCCCTGTTCATCCTCAAGTGGCTGCATAACACCACCAATTGCTGTTGCTGCTGCAATACCTGAGCCTGATATAGAACCAAACATTGCGTTACCTGCAATGTTAGTCATTGCCAAAGAACCTGGAACCTTACCTAAAACAAGCATTGCCAGATTAATAAGCCTTTTTGCTATACCACCATTACTCATCAGCAGACCTGCAAGTACAAAGAACGGAACTGCAAGTAATGTGAAGCTGTCAATACCTGTAACCATTTTCTGAGCTGATATAAACACACCAAAATGCGGTGTAAGAAACATAATTAATGTAACAAGTGATGCTGATATAATACTGAATGATACCGGAACACTAAATGCCAGTAATAAAAAGAATACTATTATCAATACAATTGCTGCCTGTATTTCCATATTGCCTCCTTCTGCATATATATGCATTATTCAATCTTAATTCTGTCTTAATTTCTTAATATGATCTACAATCTTAAACACTCCGTAAATAACCATGAGAACTCCACATACCGGAACACATACATAATAGACCTGCATAGGAATCTGCATAGCTGGTGAGAGCTGTCCTGCTGCATTAGCAGTAACCATAATTCCACCAATAATCATTACTGAAACACTTAAAATCATAATAAGCACATCTATTGCAATCTGAGCAAGTGTTTCATTCTTTGGCTTGAACTTCTTAACTATCAGATTGATAGCCAGATGACTGTTTTGTCCATATGCGTAAGGAACTCCCATCATTGTCAGCCATATGAGCATATATCTTAATAATTCCTCTGTATATTTGCTTGGATTATGTAACACAAACCTTGTAATTACCTGCCAGCAGCACCCAAGTACCATACCGGCTACAAGCACCTCTAATATTATTTCAACTACTTTATTCAAATACTTCATGCTTTTCTCCTTTCTTCCTGCAAACCATAGGCTTATATGCATTAATCTGCATATTTCTGAATATCATCATATAGCTTCTTATATGCTTCGCCCTTGTTATAGAAGTTGGCATGTATTGGCTGTACTGCCTCAATAAATGGTGTCTTATCTATATCCTTATATACATGCACGCCTTTACTTTCTGCATGTTCAATGGCATCCTCCATCATTCCATTATAAAGACTCTTAAAGTTATCATTTGTTTCCTCAAGTGCTTTTATAAGACTCTGTCTCTGTTTCTCTGACATCTTGTTCCATGTCTTAGTACTTATAATGAATATATCTGGTGAAAACTGATGCTCTGTATATGTATAAGACTTAACAAGATCTTCATGTCCATCAACAGTAAGAGCAAGTTCTGTGTTCTCTGCTCCATCAACAACACCCTGCTGTAATGACGCATATGTCTCTGATGCAGCCATAGGAACCGGTGTTCCTCCCATTTTCTCAATCATATCCATTGATGTTGAACTTGGCATTGAACGAATTTTCTTTCCACTAAGAACTGATGTATCTGTAACTGGAACATCATCTTTAAGATAGAAATTTCTTGCACCATTAGCATAATATCCAACAGCTATATATCCATCATCTGCTGTATCAGCAAATAATTCTTTAACTGCTTCACTATTCTCCATTGCATTATAATAATGCTCCTGATTCTTAAACAGATAAGGAATTGCAAATATTGCATATCTGTCATCAAACTGACCTAATGTGTTAGAGCTTACTTTTGCCATATCAATAATTCCAGCTTTAACCATCTCTATTTCTTCTTTTTCTGTACCAAGAACACCACTGGCAAATATCTTAATATTTACTTCATCACCAGATTCTTTTGCGGCAAAATCTGATACCTTAGCAATTGAATCCGCTATTTCTGAACCTGCCGACTGATTATGCGCCAGCTGAAGAACCAATTTATCTGATGAATTAATCCCTTTAACTTTAATAAATGTTACTATTACAATAATGAGACACACAGCAACAAAAGCAGTGCCTATTATCTTTTTATAAGCTTTCATAACCTTCTCCTTTCTTATGAGACCCCTTTATTATTGTTACTTTTTATTTTTGAAATCCGCGCGTATTTCAAGGCTTGTTTCATAAGCCATTTCTTATCTTGTAACTGGATTATATCACCGCAAAATAATACTTTTCTTGAACAATATTGCTATATATGTTTGATTTTTTAAATATATTGCTCTATACTTTTTAATTAATAATAATTAATTGTGAGGTATTGTATGGCAGATAATAAAATTACTTTTTGGGGCAAATGTGATGGAATATCCGTAGAACAGCTTATACGTTATGGCAGATTCAATATGAATGTGAAGCATTTTCACAACCAGTATGAGATATTTTACATAATTGAAGGAGAGCGCCAGTTTTTCTTTGATAACAAAAGCTATAATGCTTATGCTGGAGATCTTGCAATACTTGATACCAATCTGGTTCATACTACATGCTCAATATCAGATGAGGATAAAGGCTACAACCGTGTTATTCTTTACATTGATTATGAAAAAATGTGTGATTTTGACAAAAAGTACCCTGGTCTTAATCTTGTTAATTACTTTCACAATAATTATGGCATATACCACCTCAATGAAGACCAGCGTATAGCATTTCTTAATCTATACAGGGATTTAAGACATGAATTAACCAAAAAGAACACCGGATATCAATCAAGGGTTGAAATTGCAGCTATATACTGGCTATATAAGCTGCTCTCCCTGAAACATGACAGTACGCAGATACATGCTGTAATTAATAGCCCAAAAGAATTATCTGCCTCTAACATAAGTGCCTATCTTGAAGCTAACTACACAAAAGAGCTCGCCCTTGATACTATCTCAGACGAGCTCTTTATGAGCAAATATTACATGTGCCGTATATTTAAAGAATACACTGGCTTTACTATCACCGAATATGTTAACACTCTCCGCATTAAAAAAGCCACCCAGATTCTCGAAACCTCTAATCTCAGTATATCAGATGTTGCTGCTGAGCTTGGTTTTGAAAGTGCGTCATATTTCGAAAGATATTTAAAAAAATAATGAATGTAACCCCTTTAAAATACCGTAAAACTCACCAGTCTGTTACAATTGAACATGAAGAGCTCAACACACTTGATGATTCTGATTATATTGACTGATTATACATTTCGTACAAACTTTCAAGCTCGATAATTCCATATACTTTAATAAGACTTCCTAATCTTTCATCAAACTTCGCCAGATTATTGTAAACCTATGCTCTTATTTTAGAATCTGCATTACCTACAAATCTGCTGACATCCGAAGTGAAGGATATTCCCACTGCATTACCTTTATCAACAACATCAGTCTTATACTTTTCAGAAATAATCAAGTCATCTGCTCTGTTATTTCTTCTTAAAGTCTGCAACCTTAAATCTTCGTATCATTTCACGCAGATTCTCTGCTTCGCTGCTCATCTGCTCGCTAGCTGCTGCACATTCCTGTGATGTTGCTGAATTCGTCTGTACAACATCATTAATCTGCTCAATTCCTTCATTAATCTGCTGGATTTCTACCGTCTGCTGCTCTAATGTATCAGCAATATCAGCAACTTCCTCTGTAATCATCTTAGAATTACCAGCAACCTCTTCTAACTGTGTTGCAGTCTCATCTGCAATCGTCATACCCTTCTTAACAGCCCTTACCGATGTTTCAATAAGTACAGCAGATTCCTTTGCTGCCTTAGCACTCTGGTCTGCTAAAAGATTTACCTGATTGGCTACAACTGCAAAGCCTTTTCCGGCCTCTCCTGCCCTTGCTGCTTCTATAGATGCATTCAAGGCAAGCAGATTAGTCTGTGAGGCAATTTCATTAATTGTTGAAATAATCTTGTCAATCTCTTCTGATGCCTCATTAATATCTTTCATAGAGGCAACCATTTCCTGCATCTTACTGTTGCTCTCAGAAATAGCTTCTCCAAGGTTTCCAACTCTGTTGCTGATTTGCTTTGCAGACTGTGAATTTCTTTCTACCTGCTCCGCAACACCTTCAACAGTTGCTGTAAGCTCCTCTACAACAGACGCCTGATTCGTTGCTCCATCTGCCAATTCATTAGAGCTTGAAGCAACCTGCTCTGCTGCACTTGATACTTCATCTGAAACTCTCTGAATTCCTTTAATAGTTTCTGCCATGCTTTCCTCAAACAACATGAAAGAATTCAGTATTCCGACAAAATCACCCTTCCACTCTACTTCCGGTTTGACATCGAAATTGCCTTCTGCAAACAATTTCATTGCACGGTCTATATCATCTACATAGCTTCCAAGAATAGCAATAGAGTTACGCAGGCTGTGTGCCAGTCTGCCAAGTTCATCATCAGACTTATAGTCTAATGTGCTGTGTAGATTTCCCTTCATCAGTTCATCTGCCGTATTTTCTACTGACTTTAATGGTGCAATAATCGTTGCCAGCACTTTCTTACTTATCTTCTTTGCCAGTACCCACGCAGTCGATAGACAGACAATAATACATACAACTCCTGCAACCGCAAATATAAATGTAACTATAGCTGCCTTATAGCTCACCTTATCTGCAATATCATCTAAGCTTATTGCTTTTTCAACAACCTTATTCAATGCAGGAGTACATTTATTAAGAATTTCTTCAGTTGCTTTATCCTTGTTTCCTTTTTTAATATTTTCTATAATCGAATAACCTATGTTTCCCCACTGAGAAAGATAAGATGAATATTCATTATAATCTGCCTCCGAAACAACCCCGCTTTTCTTTATAATCTAAAGCTGGGAATCAACATCCGTAAGCAATTTTTCTACTGTAAGTTCATAGTCATTATAAGAAGATGTATCATTATTTAATGCCATTTCTCTTATATTTCTTGCAGCAGCATTAACATTTATTCTGCACATTTTAACCGCCTTATCTGCAGCCGAAACATTTTCTACATAGTTAAACATATTAGCAAATAACACACCTATAACTATTATAGAAAACAGCCCGGAAACCAGCATCATAATGATAACTTTTCTGTAGCCATAATTTATCCTTTCCTGCAAATGCATATCTTCCAACTTCTTTTTCATCATATTTATATGTGGTGTCATAGATTGTTATTTCCTTTCTTCAATTGTTATATTTATTTCAAATGTTTATAACAGAATATATTTTTTAGTCAACAGTTTTCAGGCACTATTTTTATATTCTATTTTTTTTACAAAAGTTTCACCCTCCCCATAAGTTTTTTAGTACTTTTTTCACATTTTTCTATATTCAAGCAACTTTTGGTAGTATGTATTGCATACAAAAATAATATCGTTATTAAGCACGCTGCTAAGCTGATGGGTGGTATCTTCTTTGAATTTGTAATCTTCAAGTTTTAAAATGCCTGATATCAGCGTGGATTTAAGCAATAAAAAAAGCACGGAAAAATCCGTGCTAATACATGCTGAATAAATAGCTCCTGATTTGTATGTCACAAGTCCATACAAATGACAAATTCTCAACAATAGAATAAATAGGAATTACTGATATAATATGAAGTTATCATGGGTATAAACTAAACGCAAGAATATAATAAATGTATTAATTGATGTTTCTCATATACATGGTTTTGCGTCCGGCTCCGGTTTTTATAATAGCTCCTTCTTCTACAAGTTTTTTAAGTGCAGATTCAACAGAGGAGCTGCCAAGGCTGGGACATGAAAATAAGGCATCCTGTTTTGAAAATTTTCCAAGCGTATTTTCCGTGAATGATTTTACAATATCGTAAGCACTGCTCTTCTTTCCTGTTTTTGCTGCAAGTGATACTCTGGATTCAAATTCTCTATAGCACGATAAAATACAACTATATAGCCGGCGCGATACAATAACAGTAATGTGAGCAATCGGCTCATTCTGCCGTTTCCATCGTTAAATGGGTGAATGCATAAGAAATCTAGTATGAAATTTGGAATTAAAATAAGAGGGTCAACGATTCCTTCTCCAAAAGCCTTATTATATTCCTCACAAAGACGCTCTACAGCACTTGGAGTTTCATAGGGTTCAAGTGGCTTTAATAATACAATCTTTTCTCCATTTTCAAGAACCATATCAATTTCATTAGGTGTAGTTTTATATTTACCACCATAGGAAAAAGCTGTATGTTTTAACAGTTCACCATGCAGCTGTAAGATATAACTGCTTCTTACGGGAATTGCTTCATAACTTTCGTGAATTATATTTAATGCATTCCTATAACCAAGGATTTCCTGTTCATCTCTGTTTCGTGGAGTGGTCTTATTTTCAACTAACTGTTTTAATCTTGAATTGGTGGTGATAATACCTTCTATCTGATTTGAACTTTCGGTACTCTGAAGCTTTGCAATTTCAACTAATCTGTTTAATCCAACCGGTTTCTGCCTTAAAAATAGATCCTGTTTACCCTTAAATTCGTGAATCTGTGCAACATAGGCCATTATTTCATTATCCCAGATTCTTTCCTTAAGTTTTGAATAATCAAATTCTCGCATCAGGTACTCCTTTCTCACAAACGCATTAGCTTCTCTTAAAGTTTCTAACATAAATAATCTTTTAGCTAAGTCAGAAAAGAAAGAAAATGAACTTGTTATTCCTACTTTTCTGCAGTCAAGAATGAAAAAATAGGGGAATTCCCCTATTTTTCCATTCTCTAACCTGCTTTAATTTTCAACATTTCCCAGCTCTGCCTTCTTATCAAGAATCGTGAATGTCTTGGGAAATGTCAGCCTGTGAATCTCCTCTTTAAGAAACATGTTACAATATCCGTGAAATGTTCCCGTAAAACAGTTGGCGTTATCACCAACAATATTCCTTAATCTGTGTTTCATTTGCGAAGCTGCCTTGTTTGTAAATGTAAGCGCCACAATAGATGATGGCTCAACAAACAGTTCTGTTATAAGATATGCTATTCTATATGTAAGTACAAATGTTTTTCCCGAACCTGGAACTGACGCAACCCTTATGTTGCCTTCTGTCTGTGTTATTGCATCTGTCTGTTCCTTCGTTGCTCTTTCTGGTATGTTCATAGTCCTCTTTACCTGTAAATATTTAGTATACCTTTGGTATCTCTCCATCAATTCCATACATTTGTTTAAATGTATCTATATCCGCGGCCTGCTTAATCAGCATTATCTCCTCTATCTTACCGGTATGGATATCCTGAAATCCCGCAACCTGCTCCCCTGTGCATATGCTTGTCTTCAGTACTGGTTTCTTATTCATTTTATCTATTAGCTTTCTTGCTCCAGTTCTAGATTTATAATCATTATATAAATCTCGCGACAGCATCAAGCTCTTTTCTCTTAGGTCTTTCAGGTGGCTCCTGTCTCCTGTAGCCGACAGCAATAACAGACACAACATTTTCACTGTCTGGAATATTAAGCAATTCTCTTAACGCCTCACCATCTCTAATGCCCATTACCAGAGTATCAAGCCCCAGTTCAGCCGCTTTAAGAAGCAGATTCTCATTCTGCAGACCAAGGTCATAATAACCCCAGCCGTCACCAGCTTCATTAACCGGGCTGCTTGTATTCTTATCGAAACCAACCATTCCCTTTACAAATGTTGTGACTATATACGCACCTGCTCCGTCTGAATTAGCTTGATTGAATTCAGGAAGACATTTTTCTCTAACTTCTTTTACCGCATTTTCAGATAAAACACAGTAATATCTTGATGTCTGCAGATTCTTCCATGAAGGTGCATATGACGCAGCCTTAATAAGTTCCTCAAGCTGCTCCTTAGTAACCTTTCTCTCTGGATTATAATTTCTTATGCTTCTTCTTTTCTCCATTACTGCCTGTAATTCCATATGTATACCTCTTTTCTATGATTATAATTACTAATGTTTCCGCTCAATCTACACATCATTATCTGCTTATCATAAAATGCCTCCTCTAAGTAAGTTTATATCCCTTTAACTGCTTTCTGTATGTTCTATACTCCGGACAGTATTTTTCAACCTCCTCCCAGAATTCTGCCGAATGATTCATATATCTTCTGTGCGAAAGTTCATGCACGATTACATAATCCATCAGCTCCTGGGGCATATAATACAACTGGTAGTTGAAATTCACATTGCCTTTAGAACTACAGCTCCCCCACCTTGTTTTCTGGTTACGGATAGTTATTCTTCCAACGCTCACATTCATTATATCACAGTAAAACTGTACTCTCTTTTCAAATGTATCCTTTATATTATCAAGTTCCTGCTTCGACAGACATTCAATACCCGGCGCACCTGTACCGCGTCTGTTATCTGATTTCTGTCTGACAAAATCCAGTTTCTGCCTGATCCATTCATCATGTTCTTCTATAAATCTGTTAATCTCTGCTGATGACATTCGCAATGGAGTTCTTACTATCACTTTCCCATCTGCATGAACCTCTATTCCTATTGTTCTTCTTCTGGATTTTATTACCTGTATGTTCATGATTCTACCTTGTAAATGCTTTATCTTCCCACAACCTTCTTAAGATATTCATTTTTCAGCTTATTCTGCTCTTCAAGCCTCTTATTTTCATCTTTTAAATGCTGTATATATTCCCGTGTCAGTTTAACGCCTCCACGAACTGCTATGTCTTCATGTTTTTCCATCTCATCAAGCCACTGGAATAATGACTTTTCCCTGATTTCGTTATATGTGTTATCTTCTCTGTTAAACATTTTTATCCTGCCTTCTTTCCACATATTTTAAACAATTCCTATAATACCACACACGCGGCTTCCAATGGCATATATTCTTAAAATTTCATATTTAGCAATTGCTGATTAAATAAAAATCCCGCGACAGTCATACAACCGCCACGGGATTAAAATCATTTATTCATATGTGTGTTTCTTATGCTTACCAAAAGCTGCCTGTTCCTCGACACTGTGGTCTGCAACATTCATCTTCTGATGTACTTTCTTTTTCTTTAATGGATGCTTTGGATTCTTATCCATAACAATCGCTCCCTTTCTAATTCAATAATAAATGATTAGTCATTAGCCTTCAATAGCAATGTACTTCTTATTCTCAACTGCTTTAGCTTCTTTCTTAGGAACTGAAAGTCTTAAGATACCATCTTCATACTTAGCCTTGATATCTTCCTGTGTGATACCTTCACCTACATAGAAGCTACGGCTCATAGCACCAGCATATCTTTCCTTACGGATGTATTTACCTTTCTTATCCTTTTCATCCTTATCAAGTCCCTTAGCAGCACTTATTGTAAGGTAACCGTTATCAAGCTGTGCATTAATTTCATCCTTCTTAAATCCTGGAAGATCAATATCAACTTCATAACCTGTATCAGTTTCCTTAACATCAGTCTTCATTACATTATTTGCATGCTTACCATATAAAGTCTTGTCAACTTCAGGAAATCCGAAGTCCATCCAATCATCATTAAATAAATTCTCTCCAAAAATACTAGGCATCAACATAAGTCATTCCTCCTTTAACATATATCATTATCTTGTTACCTTGTTTCTTTGGAACTGGGATGTTTCAGTAACCTCTTGAGGTACTTTCCTTTACTTTCGTACCTCTTTTGGTTCCCTTCCTTTGTTCTTGGCTATGTTATATACCTTTTTGTTAGCACTGTCAAGAGGTGAGTGCTAATTATTTTTATTTTCCAATTATAAAATTCCGCAATCCCAGTATTTACATGGGATTGCGGAATTATAAAATATTTATAAACTATATTTTTTCAGTCGTTTCAGAAGAAAATTATATAATTCTTTATTAAGTTCTCCGTTCTTTTCCTCATCTTCCATATATTCAGGAAGCGGCATATCTGTATCACATTCTCCACATATATCAATACCTAAAACCTTCTGGTTTCTTATAATTATCCCAAGCATATGCTCTAATGTACCAAGCTTCATATGTCCCTGACTCCAATTGGTTTCACATATGCTTTCATCAAGAACATCCTTATCAATAGATATGTATACAGGAACTGATAAATCAATCTGGTTTGTTTTAGATTCCATTGCTTCGGCTCTTATCTCCTGTGCTGAATATGTTATAAGTTTATTACTTCTTAACCCAATCGCATTAATATCTTTCTTCTCTGGTCCCACCAGAATAAGCTGGCAAATATACGGATTGTCTTTAATCACCTTTCCTGCCCAGTCTCCGCAGCTTGTTAATCCTTCAATCATAGGTTTTTGCATATCGGTATGGTGATCAAATACAACTAAAGAAAACGGTTCCTTAATTCTGTCAGTCATTATCTTAGTAACATAATGGTAGTTACCCGAATCAAGAAAATGTATTCCATGAATTCCAACAGAATCAACTCTTTCACCTATCTGTTTTTCAGCTTCGTCTGATACATACATATCACATCCTGTAATATCAGTGCAGTCTATCCATGTAAGTGATGTTTTTTCCTTAGCAAATTCATCATCATATACACCTGTGAAATCAAGAATAAAATTGTTGTTTTTCTCTCTTTGCATTATACAATCACCTCAATGGATGTTACTTTTTCTCAAATTCCTCGCTTATCTTCTCCACAAGATTATTCTTTGCAAGTCCATAAGCAATCTTAACTGTATTATACACTGTTTTGTCCGTTGCCGCTCCATGTCCCTTAACAACCGGCTTCTTAACGCTAGAAGAATTGCTCCGCCTTCATTGTTGTAATCAAACTTTGGCTCAAGTCTGCCAATAAATGCCTCTAGCTGTGCCTTTTGGGTATCAGATGCACCTGCTGCCGCCCTTCTTATATCATCAAACACAACCTTTGCTGTTCCCTCGATTGATTTAAGAAGCACATTTCCTGCAAATCCATCACATACAACAACATCTGCGTTGCCGTCTAACACTTCTTTGCCTTCAATATTACCTGTGAAATTAAAACCACATTTTTCTAAAAGCTCATGAGCTTCCTTAATAACATCACTTCCCTTTCCAGCTTCAATGCCATTAGAAAGTGTTGCAACTGTCGGATTCTCAATTCCGAGTGTCTTCATGTAAGCTACACCGAGTCTTGCAAAATCGACAAAACGGTCTGCCTTGCAGTCAATATTGGCACCGCAGTCAACTATACAGAATGGCTTGTCATTACGGCCATTAAGAACTACTGAAAGTGCCGGTCTTGTCGCATTTAACTTGCCAAGTATCAGGATTGAGCTGATAAGCACAACTCCTGTTGCACCACATGTCACGAATCCACCAATATCCTCATTCATACGGCACATTTTAAGTCCCTTGATTAAGGACGAATCAGTCTTATCGTGGTAAGCGTCAACCGGGTCATCATAATTAGTTATCTCCTGTGTGCAGTCCACTATCTCAAGCTGCGATTCATCATAATTTACATTGGCAAGGAAATCCTCAAGCTCGGCCTTCCTTCCCATCAGATATACATACAAATCTTTATTCTCACTGATTGCCCTGATTGCGCCTGAAACAAGCTCTGTCTGCGGCTTGTCAGCGCCAAGCAAATCTACAACTATCTTTATCAAATTTAATCCTCCTTGTTTTACGAAGTAAAATCCGAGTCCATTGACGAGGAGAGGATTTAGCCCTCCTTCTGCTCGTGCCAGAAATTATCAAGCAGATTCTTATACACTGCCTCTGAAAATGGAGCTTTTGACAGCTTCTGCTTTGTTTCCTCTGACAAATGCTTTGTCGCAGCAAACTCTTTTCCCGCCGCCTCATACTTTGACAAATATCTGTCAAGTCTTGAACTTGCACCCAGTTCAATTAATGTCTTTAACTGTGGACATAGAATTGCTGTAAATCCATTTTTACCACATATGCACTCATATTCCTTAAGAAGCGAATCATAGACTGACTCTGACTCCGAATAAGCACATCCCGATATAAGAACCAATTTCTGTCCCGTCTTTGGATTTCTTATGCCGTGAAATGACTCGCCATTTTCAGGTGGCTTCTGTCCCCTGTAAGTACACATCATGCTTAAAAGTCTGTCTGTGAAAAGCTTCATCTGTCCCGGCATGCCAAAAAATACAACGGATAACTTTCAATTATAATGTCTGCTTCTTCTATTCTTTTCTTAACTGCCGGCATGTCATCATTTTTGATAACACACTCGCCCTCAGTCCTTGCCCAGCATGAAAGACAGCCCATGCATGGAGTAACATTTAAGTCGGAGATATTGATTATCTCCGACTCATATTCACCGCCTTCACACATTCCTTTTACAAATGCGTTAGTTACCGCCATTGTAGTGCTGGCATTCTTATGTGGACTTCCATTTAAAACTAATATCTTAGCCACGTCCAAATAATCCTCTTCTCTTTCTTGCAGGAGCCTGTGATGCACCAAGTAACTGTGCTGCTCCAGGAACCTCTCCTACTGCCTCACTGTATTCGCTGTAACGGCCTATTTTTCTGTATTTCTCATATCTGTCATCAAGAAGCTTATCAACCGGCTTCTTCTCTAACTGCTTTATTTCTTTTAAAAGGTCGTCAGCAAGCTTTTTCATAAAATGTGATGTTTCTTTCTCTTCTGAAAAATCTTCCGGTTCTTCAACGACCTTTTCTACGATACCCATTTTATTGAGGTCTGATGCTGTAAGCTTGAGATGTTCTGCTGCCTCTGGCGCTCTCTTAGGATCTTTGAATAGAATACTTGCACATGACTCAGGTGTGATTACTGAATAATATGCATTTTCAAGCATCCATACTTCATCCGCAACAGCAAGTGCAAGTGCGCCGCCGCTCCCGCCTTCACCAATCATTACTGATATAATAGGTGTCTTAACATCTGTAAGCTCATACAGGTTGTTGGCAATTGCCTGTCCCTGTCCTCTTTCTTCTGCGCCCTTACCGCAGTTAGCACCCTGTGTATCAACAAAACAGATAACCGGTCTGTGGAACTTTTCAGCCTGCTTTATAAGTCTTAATGCTTTTCTGTATCCTTCTGGAAGAACGCAACCAAAATTCCTTAAAAGTCTTTCGTTTAAATCTCTTCCTTTTTCAATTCCGATTACAGTTACAGGCTTTCCGTTAAGTCGTCCGATACCACCGACAATGGCATGGTCATCTGCAAAGCATCTGTCACCGTGAAGTTCTACAAAATCAGTTATTGTAGCATTTATATAATCCGATGCAGTTGCTCTGCCGCTCTTTCTTGTACGGCAGATTCTGTCATAAACACTTAAATTCTCGTTTGTCATGATTAATCTTTCTCCTTATATTGCAATGCAATACTGTTATGCACTTACTGTTTCTGCATGTATTGCAAGAATGTTAGCAAGATATGCCCTCTGTTCCTGTCTTGGCACGATATCATCTATAAATCCGTTCTTTAACTGGAACTCTGCGCTCTGGAAATTATCCGGAAGCACTTCACCTGTAACCTGCTCTACTACTCGCTTTCCTGCAAATCCAATCATTGCACCCGGTTCAGATATGATTATATCTCCAAGCATTGCAAAGCTTGCTGTAGCACCGCCCATTGTAGGGTCTGTTGTACATACAACATATAAGAGTCCTGCGTCACTGTGTCTTCTGGCTGCTGCTGAAACCTTTGCCATCTGCATAAGTGACAGTGCGCCCTCCTGCATTCTTGCACCACCTGAAACTGTATATCCGATAACCGGAAGTCTGTTCTTTGTAGCATATTCAAAAAGTGCTGTAATTCTGTCCCCAACAACTGTTCCCATAGAACCCATCATGAAGTTAGGCTCCATAATGAATATACATGTATCATTCCCACCGATAGTTCCTCTGCCGCATACAACGCCCTCTGTCTCACCGCTCTTTTCTCTGGCAGACTCATACTTTTCCTTGTATGATGGAAAATCAATAGGATCTGTAAATTCCTGATCATTAAACATTACATCAAACTTTTCTGTAAGCATCTGAAGCCTGTTCTTTGCCGGCATACGGTTTAGCTTCCCACATAACGGGCATATGTAGTAATTCTTCTCCAAATCTTCTTTATTGATTTCTTCTTTACATTTGTTACATTTGACTGTCATTATTATTCTCCTGCCTTGATGTTCTCAATTGCCTCATTCAACGCATCAACTGTTGTAACTGTGTACATCTTTGCTTCTGGAAGTGTCTTCTTAACAAATCCTGTAAGTGTCTTTCCTGCTCCTACCTCGATAAATGTGTCTATTCCGTCAGCCCACATATTCTTTAATGTGTCCTCAAACCTTACACTTGAAGAAGCCTGAAGTGCTATTGTTTCTATAATCTGTGCTGTATCCTGTGGATAAGGCTTTCCTGTTCTGTTGGCATATATCTCTGTCTGTGGAGCATTAATTGTCATTGCCTTGAGTGCCTTCTCAAGTTCTTCACTTGCATCCTTCATATAAGGAGTATGGAATGCACCGCTTACTGCAAGCTTAACTGCCCTGCCGCCTTTTTCCTTGATTGCAGCGCAGAATGCGTCTATCTCGTCAGCACTTCCTGCACATGAAATCTGTCCAGGACAATTATAATTTACCGGCCAGATTTCCTTGAATTCCTTACATGTCTCTTCAACAACTTCTGGAGTAAGCTTAAGTGCTGCTGCCATTCCGCCTGCATACTTTGTAGAAAGCTCACCCATCTTGGTTCCTCTGATAACTACCAGTTTAAATGCGTCCTCTGTCGATAAAACTCCTGCATAAGCAAGCGCCGGAATCTCTCCAAGCGAAAATCCTGCTACAGCGTCAGCCTTAATCCCAGCATCCTTAAGCGCATTGGCAAATGCAAGGTCTGTAAGGAAAAGTGCTGGCTGTGTATTCTCTGTCTTGGTAAGCTCCTCGCCTTCTCCTTCAAAGCACACCTTAACTGTTCCCGGGCGGAGCGACTCCCCCAAATCATATAATTTCTTTGCATCAGAATCTGAATCGTATAGGTCTTTGCCCATTCCTACATACTGTGCACCCTGACCTGAAAATAATACTGCTATTTTTCCCATTACTTTATTCCTCCGTTCCATATATATCCTTACGGTCTACTGTTGTAAATGTCATGCTTCCTTTTGCGTACACATTGCCATCTACCTTAACTACTGCATCAAATGATGCGAGAACCTTGTTGATTCTTGTAGCTGTAACTGTAATATCAAGTGTATCTCCTGGAATTACAGGCTTTACAAACTTGAATCCGTCTACTTTAAGAAGCACATATAACTTGCCCTCTTCCCTGCTCTTTCCACCATCATCGATTACAAGTGAACAGAGCTGGGCACAGCTTTCAATTATAAGTACGCCCGGCATTATAGGAGCGTCAGGAAAATGTCCCATAAAATATGGTTCATTAATTGATACATTTTTAATACCTCTGGCACTTACATTAGGCTCAAGCTCTAACACCTTCTCAATCATCTGGAAAGGTGGGCGCTGTCCGATTCTTTTATTAATCTCAAATATGTTCATCATAATGATAATCCTCCATCAAGCACGATAACCTGACCTGTTACATATGAAAATGCGTCTGAGCAAAGTGATGATACAACATTTGCAACATCTTCTGCCTTTCCTAACTTATGCATTGGGATTGCGTCTAAATACTCTTCCTTCTTCTCTTCTGGAATTGCATCCAGCATCTCTGTCTCTATAAATCCCGGTGCTACTGCATTTACACGGATTCCATAACCCGCAAGTTCCTTAGCCATTGTCTGTGTCATTGAATTAACAGCACCCTTTGTTGCGCTGTATACAGACTGGCCTGGAAGTGCGAATTTTGAGCTTACTGATGACATGTTGATGATGACACCGCTCTTCTTTCTGAACATTTTAAGTACTGCCTGCTGTGCGCAGTAGAAGTAACCCTTAACATTCAGATCCATGCATGTGTCAAGTGTATCCTTGTTAAGCATGAGAAGGTACTCATCTCTTACGATTCCTGCGTTGTTTACGAGTACATCTATTCCGCCAAGCTCCTTACTTACATCTTTAACCATCTGCTTAACCTGATTAAGGTCTGAAACATCTGCTTTATATGTTATGGCTGTTCCGCCTGCTGCCACGATTTCATCAAGAACCTTCTGTGCCTGTTCCTCTGAATGGCTGTAATTGATGACTACGGCATATCCGTCTTTTGCCAGACGTATAGCACAAGCCTTTCCAATACCACGGGAAGCTCCTGTAACTAATGCTACTTTCATATATGTGTATCCTTTCTTTAAGAAAATGTCAGTTCTTTGTCATGGGCATCTGCCCCTGCTTCATTACTTGCTGAGTACGATTGCTGTGTATGAACCCCCTGCACCATATGCAACTACAAGTACATTATTTAACTTAGAAGCTTCTACATTAGTCTTAGAAACGCTTCCGTCTGCTGCAATGCTGTATGCTTCCTGTGAATGTATCTTTCCTGCAAACATAAGTGCTGCATGTGCTGCTGCTGTTGTAGCTGCTGCTGCTCTTGACTCACCAAGAACTTCCTTTAATTCCACAACCGGTTTTTCTGCCAGTTTGTCACCAAATACTGCTGTCAATCCCTTGATTTCTACATCATCGACAGCCTTCATTCCGTTTGCGAAACCAAATACTGCATCTATATCATCAATTGTCATTCCTGCGTCTGCTAATGCGTTATTAACTGCATTTGTAAGGCCTGCCTCTGAACCTGTAAGTGTTCCGAACTTAACATTTGAATGAGCCATTCCGTATCCTGCTGCATGGCAGTAGATTCTTGCACCACGCTCTTTGGCTGCCTCCTCATCCTCAATAAGAACTGAAGCACTGCCATCGCTTAATACAAATCCGTCATTTCCTGCAAATGGAACTACAACTTTTTCTGATGTGACACCTAATTTACCGAAAAGCTCTGTCATTATATCGCTGTTCTCATCAGAACCTGTAGCTAACATAGCATTTTCCTGACCTGAGCGGAGTACGCTCATTGCATATGCCATACTTGCAAGACCAGATTGTGCACCGTTAGTAACTGTTACATTGTAGCCCTTGATTCCTGAGCAGATTGAAAGATATCCGCCTGCTGCATTGTATACAGTGTTAGGGAATTTGAATGCGCTTCCTGAAGCATTGCCCTTCTCTGTAATCATGCTCTGGAAATCACAGCATGTTCCAAGTGCGCCCTCTGACGTTCCCACAATTATTCCAATATCTGTTGCATTATCGTCTGTTACTGTATAATCAGCGTCCTTAAGTGCTTCCATACCTGATACTGCCTGAAGCTGACTGAAATTATCAAGCTTTCTATAGAATGACATCTTAAGTCCAAGTGCATTATAATCTTCCTTGCCGACTGAACTTCTTAAATTAGCTTCTGTCAGAGCAACATTTTTTACTGCATTTGCAACATATGTATCTACACCGTTGCCGCTTGGTGTAACCACACCAATACCTGTGATAACAAGGGGCTTCTTCTCTTCCTTAACTGTCACATTGCCAGCCTCTTTGCTAAAGATAATACTTGCGTTATTACCGCCGAATGCAAATGAGTTGTTCATTACGCTTGTAAGCTCTTTTTCATGTGCCTTATTAGGGCAGAAATCTATCTTTCCGGCCTTTTCGGCAAGCTTATCCATATCCTCGTCCTTAAATCCGAGTGTTGGAACTACTGTATTAGTTGTAAGTGCCTTGATTGAAAATACTGCTTCAATTGCTCCTGCTGCACCGAGGCAGTGTCCTGTCATAGCCTTTGTTGAGCTTACTGAAAGATTATCGTTCTCGCCGTCAAATATTGTATGTAATGATAAGAATTCTGCATCATCGTTCTTAGCTGTTCCTGTTCCATGTGCATTAACATATCCGATGTCCGA
The DNA here is from genome assembly GCF_003466705.1 of Eubacterium sp. AM46-8. NCBI lineage: Bacteria > Bacillati > Bacillota > Clostridia > Eubacteriales > Eubacteriaceae > Eubacterium > Eubacterium sp. AM46-8. Next base: position 62,612 of record NZ_QSEU01000003.1, on the reverse strand, counting down.
TTTCTTCAATCCTGAATTTTTGATTGCTCTGTTGATAGCTTCCATCTGACCTTCTCCATCCGGTCTTGGAGCTGTGATATGGTGTGCGTCACTGCTGACACCAGCACCTAATACTTCACAATACATTTTTGCATTTCTTGCCTTAGCATGCTCGTAGCTTTCTACTACTACGACACCTGAACCTTCACCGAGTGTAATTCCTGTACATCTGTTGAATGGTGAGCAGCCATCTGCGTCAAGTGCATGAAGTGATAAGAATCCGGCATATGGTACTGCTGCAAATGTGTCTGAACCACCTGCAAGTACTACATCTGCCTTACCTGCTCTGATAAGCTCGCATGCGTATGCAATACTGATTGTTCCGGCCGCACATGCATTTGCAATATTAGTAACAACGCCGCCTGCATGGCACTGACCTGCAACCTGAGGTGCTATTGATGAGATTGGCATCTTAGTTACATCACTTGCTTTCTTGCCATGCTCATAATAATCAGAAATGCTGACTGCACCACCAACACAGCTTCCAATTATAACCGAAGCCTTAGGGTCTCCTGCAAAATCATCAAGTCCTGCGTCCTTCATTGCCTCTCCTGCTGCCTTGATACAAAGCTGTGCTGAACGATCAGCATCTTCGCTTCCCTCAAAATCTCCAAGTGTGTCGCACTTAACTTCTGCTGCAAGGTCTGCGTAACAGTCTGTTGTATCAAGTGTTGTTGTTTTATGTATTCCTGAAACCGAATTAATGGCATTATTCCATGCTTCATCTACTGAATTACCGATAGCACATATCATTCCAAGACCTGTAATGACTGCGCGGTTATTATTCTCTGTCATAATTACTCCTTATTACTATTATTATTCTATTTTGTTTGTTAATAACCTGGAGTCATTTATGACTTATAATCAAATTATTCCGAACCGTGTGGATGTTAATGCCACCATATACTAAAGTGCGGTGTGGGAAATCTCGTTCAAGCGTAGCGCGTTTGATTTCCCACACCGTAATAAACTTTGTATATGGTGGCATTTACTTCCACTAGGTGCAGGAATCCTGCGATTATAAGTCATAAATGGCTCCAGGTTATATACTGTGAAATCAGAATATATTATGCATTTTCTTCGATATACTTAGCGATTGTCTCAATGCTGTAGAAGTGTTCTTTGCCAACACCTGTCATCTGAACACCGAATTCATCATCAACATAAGCGATGATTTCAAGCGAATCGATTGAATCAAGTCCGATTTCACCATCTCCGAAAAGCTGTGTATCAAACTCTAAAACATCTGCGTCAATTCCTAAATTCTCACATAAAAAGTCTTTTAACTTTGGCATAATTTCGTTAGTGCTCATTATAATATTCCATCCTTTATTCTTTACTTATATTGTGCTGCCATTAAGCAAAGCACCTGCACATTATATACAATTCTGTAAAAATTTGGCATAACAAAACCCGTGTAGTGTTCGAAAACGCTACACGGGTTCTATAATTGTACTAATTTCGGACATTTTCATCAAAGTGTCTGAATATTATCGGCTAAGCATTGAAATATCAATAACCTCACCGCTCTCTGGCAATTACTTCTTCATATTAGATATAATAAGGTCAAGCTGTCCCTCAAATAATTTCTCGATTCTTTCAACGGTATCCTTGATTTCATCAACAGTCTTGGTTTTTTCTTCCTTAATAATCCATCTTATAAGCAATCCAAATATAGCTTCTTCATAGAAACTGCATATAATTTCGACATCCTTAATAGAAAGTATGTATCCTTCAGACATTTTTCTAATCTGCAAAAGTGCCAGATAATGAATTCGTGTCTTAACATATTTTTCCAGCCACTCTCTTCCTCTTGCATCAAAAAGATTAGCCCATACTTTCCTATGGATTATGCTATATTCTATAAATCTCATAAGAACCTTGTCCATTTCCCCATTGTACTCTTCATTGAATTCATCAATCTTTGTCTGGACAACACCATCCAATACATCATATATATCAGAAAAATGATAGTAAAATGTGCTCCTCGTAATACCACATTCATCGGCTATATCTTTAACTGTGATTTTCTTTAGTGATTTTTTTTCAGCAAGCTCAAGTGTACACTTCATTATTGCTTTTTTTGTCAACTGTGACATGTAAATCTCCCCGTTCACTTATATTTGCCTGCATATTGTAGCATATTTAACGTTGAAAGTCACTTTTTATGACACATTTTCAACAAGGCTGTTGTATCTGATTCTCTTAGTAAGCATAAGATATCTTTTAGGTGTCATTCCGCAATATGTCTTAAAATCTCTTATAAACTGCGGCTGGTCATAATACCCAAGATTAACAGCTGCTTCTGTCATATTATCCACATTGCCATAATTAAGGAATTCCAGACTTCTCTGAAACTGTATTATCTTGCAGAATACCTTAGGAGAAAATCCCATCTGCTCAATAAAAATCTTATTAATATATCTTTCTGTATATCCAACTGTGTCAGCCATTTCTGAAATTCTCATCAAGCCTCCTGAATTATATGCCAGCTCTTTAACCGCCATAAGTATCTCCATCTTACCAAACGGCTTTTCCTGTCTCATCTCCAGTTTAGTATATTCTTCAAGAAAATAATTAATCCTATCTTTGAATGTCTTCTTTTTTTCCATCCCACTTACAAATGTTCCATTATTATCAAGAAGTATATCTTCCAGATAGAATCTGCAGTCAACAAGATCCCGCAATGTCACATTGAGTCCAACCGGCATTCTTCCAGGCATGAATCTCACTCCAAAATACTCTTTCTTCCCCTGCCACTCTACATCTAATGCTTTTATAGGACTACCAATTGCATAAGCAGTCATTCCATTTTCTCCATATTTGAAAAGCATATCCACACAACTGTCAGGAACTGTAGTTATTTCCTTTGTTTTTTCAAGTCTGAATGTGTAGAAATGTGATATCCCCTGATTAAGATATATTTCCTGCTTAAAATCCTGCGTCTCCAATACAAGAAAAGGCTGGGTTGGTCTTAATTTGTCTATTTTATACTCCATATTGCCTCCTCTTTTCCCCCTACATTTAAGCCAACGACAAGTTTGGACTTTTAGCAGATATATAATTCCACCAAAAGTCCAAGCCATATTATTTATATTTTAGCCTTAAATCTATCATATCGCAATGCATTTATATCTATAGATGTTTTTCCATCTACTATTAAATCTGCCAGTTCATGACCAATTGCGGGTGCTATTCCAAAACCATGGCCACAAAATCCTGTTGCAAGAACAAGCCCCGGAACCTCTGATACATTTCCTAATACAGGAACACCATCTTTCATCTGGTCAGCCCAGCCTGCCCACGTCCTTACTATCTTGGCATCCGCAAGATCTGGAAAATATTTCATAATACCTCTGCATATACAAGGAGCAGTAATGCTGCTGCATATCGGGGTTCCATTATCCTTATTGACTGCCTCATAACCTGATGAGCCACCAAATACGAATGAGCCATGCTTTGTCTGATGTCCATAAAAATCAGCTTCTGCTGTTCCTAACATCTGGTCAAACATATGTGGTTCAGCTTCTGTTACAAGTGCTTCAATAAGTACTCTGCTCATAGGCACATCTATTCCTACCGTACCAAGAATTTCTTTACTTTCATAGCCGGCTGCCACAACAACTGTATCTGCTTCATATATATTATTAGGGGTGATTACCTTTTTTAATCGGCCTTTTATCTTCTTTAATTCTATTACCTTTTCACCCGTAATGAATCTTACGCCAAGCTTTCTTGCTGTCTTATAGAAACCCAATGTTGTCGTAAGCGGATTGGCATGACCATCTGTGGGACACCAGCTTGCACATATTACCTCATCTGACAGATAAGGATTAATACGGCGTACTTCATCTCCATCTATCATTCTTACATCAAGTCCCACCTTGACAGCCCTTTCGGTAAGCCCTTCAAGAATCTGTTTATGTTTGTCATTCTTTCCAAGTCTTAAATTTCCATCCTGATGATATTCACAGTCAACTTCAAGTTCCTCTGATAGTGATGGCCACAGGTTCTTTATTCCGTACATGACAAGAGGAAGTTCTCTCGGGTCTCGTCCTGACTGGCGGACACCTCCGCCATTTCTTGACGATCCACCATTTCCAATATGGTCGCTGCCTTCAAGAACAATTACATCAGTGCCTTTCTTTGCCAGATAATAGGCTATAGCATTACCTATAATTCCGCCACCTATAATAATTACATCTGCTGTATTTGCCATAATTACACCTCCTTGTTGTCCTCTGCTTCATTACCAAGAATTCTCATTTCTGTAGGTCTCATTGGTGCTCTGCTTGTTGCCGGTTCAAGTGTTGCAGGTGATACTCCTAATTCCCTTGCAACAATTCCCTTAACAAGCTTTGCACAGGTCTGTCCCTGACATAGTCCCATTCCTGTTCTTAAATATCTTCTTATTTCTGTCATTGTCCACATCCCCTCATGAACAGCTTTTCTTATCTCACCCTTTGTAATCTCTTCACAGCGGCAGATGAGCATATCGTCATCTGGTGCCGGAACGAATTCTCCTATATCCCTTGAACGGTCATTTACTTCATGCATATTCAATCCTCCTTATTTTGCGTAGCAAAATCCAGCCCCTGGTGAGGGGAGGATTATGCCTCTTTCTTGAAAAATCTTGCCTTCATAACAAATTCTGAAGGAACTTTTATAGTAAGCAGATTGGTTTTATCAAATGCCGGTGAAGACTTCACACTGATAACCTCCGCCGCACATACCTTCTGTCCATTACGTCCAAGAGCTATTCCTCTGTCACCCGTCTTTGGCAAAGGTAAGAACTCATACGGCATCGTAACGCTTGCAAAGCCTTCTTCATATGTTTCGTCAACAAGGAAAATTGCCTGACCTGAACATGAAGCCACGCACATTCCACAACCAACGCATGTTGCACTTTCATCAACAGCCGGAAGTGAAGTAATCCTTTCTCCTATCTTGATACATTTCTTAGAACATGCATCCTGACATGGATTACAAGGTATATTCTGGGTACATTCCATTACAGGATGAACTCCCGGTCTTCTTGTCACACCCGGAAATCTCTCAATCTCATCATCTGCAACATATCCTTTAGTAAGAAGTGTTGTAGAAATATCGATTCCTTCCTCTGTTTTTTCTATAAGCTTACCTCTGTTCTTTGGTGCAAACATTCCCTGTCTTAAACCATCAAGTGCTACATCAAGGCTCTTTAAATTCTCATCTAATTCTGTTTTATCTATGTATCCCAGATACTCAGCTGCTGCGATTCCTGCCATACGTCCCTCAATCATAGCTGAACTTGCCTCTTCAATTCCTGAAACATCTCCCGCAACGAATACCCCAGGAATAGAAGTTCTTCCATATTCATCACATATAGGAACCTGTCCTCCACGCTTTGGATTATCCTCCATCTTACAGCCTGACATTTTAAGAAGCTGTGACATAGGTGAAAGTCCAACGGCCAGACATATTGTGTCTACATCAAAATGTTTTTCTGTACCTGGTATGAATTTGAAAGATGAATCAACCTCTGCTATTGTTACTCCAGTAACATGGTCATCTCCTTCTGCTTTTACTATCGTATGTGACAGATAAAATGGAACTCCTGTACGTGCTACCTTTGCTGCATGCACTCCATATCCGCCAATTCTTGGTGCAGCATCAACAAGTGCCACAACCTCACAGCCACACTGTATAAGCTGATAACTTACAACAAGTCCTACATTTCCTGAGCCAAGCATAAGAATTCTGCTTCCTGGCTTAACTCCATGAAGATTCATCATTGTCTGTGCTGCTCCTGCACCAATAACCCCCGGCAATGTCCAGCCTGGAAATGTAACCATATTTTCTGCTGCGCCTGTAGCAATTATTATTGAATCTCCTTTAAAATGATGTATCTCATCGCCAATTCTTACTGTAATCTCTTTGTCCTGATACATTCCACAGACTGTTGCATTAAGAACAACCTTAACTCCTGCTGCATCTGCTTCCATTAATAAATCTTCACCTATCTTAAAGCCCCTTATCTTAGCCTTATGCTCCTTAGAGCCAAAGAATTTATGTATCTGCTTAAAAAGCTGTCCTCCTGGTTTCTCATTTTCATCAAATACAACTACTTCAAGTCCTCTCTTAGCTGCTTCTATTGCTGCTGATAACCCCGACGGACCTGCACCAACTATAATAAGATCATATCGCTTCATATCCACACTTCCTTTCATCTACTGCTCTTCAAATGGTTTGTCACTCACTCCATACTGTGTCTGGACCTTCATGCCCTCCTCTAAAGGAGTAACACATGTCCTTATATTTGGTTTTCCATTAACAACCATTACGCAGTCTGTACATCTTCCTATCGCACAGAATATTCCTCTTGGCTTATGCTCTTTCTTTGTATATCTGTGTATCATAACGCCCTGCGCTTTAAGAGCCGCTGCAATTGGTTCTCCCTCATAGCCTGTCAGTTCTTTCCCATCAAAATAAAATGTTACAAGCCTTCCTTTTTCTTGTTTTCCCAATATTGGATGTTCTTCAATTCTTGCTCCCATAACTACCATCCTTTCTACATCTCTTTCTGGCTGCCTGCAATCTGTACGATATACAGGAAAAGCGCCCAGCCAGCGGATTTCGCTGTACTGGGCGCCTTTGCCTTAACAATTGTATGCTTTGAATTGTACGACCTCATTTATATTATAAATTGTAAAAATCAGAACTAAACTGTGCCAGAATCTATATACATAAACAAGTGCTGCTGATTGCAATATGTTCGTAAGATTTGTATTTGCTTGACTATCAAAATAAATTTACATAAATTTCATGTATTCTTTTCCATAATGTGCTAGACAAACATATTAAAAGGTGTTACTTTCTTATAGGACTAAAGGACTATTTATATTCGTATTTATTATTCGGATATAAAGCATTTATGAAAGGGAAATTAATGAACAAGTACGGACATGTAACCGTAACCAAAAGACTTACTCCTAAGCTTAAGAAAAGACATGATCTTGCTTTAAGACTCGGAAGTATTATGCCGGATATTCTTCTGCATACATATATTAAGGGACATACATGGGATTCTTCCTACAATAAAGTCTCAAGAAGGCTGCAGCGTCTTGAAAGACATGGCAAAATGAACTGTTTTTCTTTTTTGTCTTTAGGCTATGCCTTACATTACATAGAAGATTACTTTACATTTCCACATAACTCATGGTATCCAGAACCGATGTCTGAGCATGTGTTATATGAAATTAAGTTCATGAATTATATAAGAGAAAACAAGAACGATATTAACAAACCTCTGATATCTAATAATGGTCGCGGTGTGTCTGCTGACAGAATGTTAGATTATCTCATAACTAACCACAAACAGTATGCTGCTAACGAGCAGGGCTTCGATAATGACTATAGTTTCATCACTTCCGTTGGATATGCATTTGTTACCAACTATGTTAAGCTGTTCATGATTAACAGCGGCAAGGATATCGTTATTGAAATGAACGAAAACTACATTGCACTTAATACTAATATCTAAGAAATTGTACTTTAAAAAGCACAAGTATAACGCCACACAGCTTAGTATACGCAATCACTGATAAACACTGGGCTTGCGACCTTTTTAGTAAAGTTGTAAAGTTCTAATATTGTCAAATTTTACCTTGTTTTCCCATAAACTGTGTGTTATATTAGACGCGTAGATGATTTTTGCTCAAATCATTGCAGGGCTTACCCTCTTCCTTGGGGAGGCCCTTTTTCTGCCTTATTCAGCCTATTCTTCATTTTTCTTACCGCTTACCCTTGTAGAAATTACTGCTCCAAGCGGTATCATGCTAACCAATATTCTTCCATCAGGCTTTCTCGTAATCATAGTACCGCCTCTCTGGATATAACTCTTATCTATGTCCTTATATCCCAGATAATCTATTGACATTCCATATGTCATCTGGATTCCCTTATATATAAGTGAAAGTGTATTCAGATGGTCATGTCCGCAAAACATCCATTTAATAACGCCATTCTCTACTGCTTTGTTAAAAAATGTTCCTTCAAACTTTGAAATTCCAAAATGCTCATTCTTCTCAGCAATACTGCCATGCTGATATATTACGCTTTTATCACCAAGCTTCATCTTACGGTATGCTTCCTTAAATTCCGCAAGCGGCATGTGGAAAAATGCCATCGCCTTAATATCCGGATTACATTTTTTCAAGTCATTAAGCCTGTTCATGCACCACTCCACCTGATCATCATGTATCCGGTCAAATCCGCTGTAAAACCAGCCTCCTTCACCATACATATTAGAATCAAGCATGACAAGTGGCAATAAAGCATTGCCATCTGAATCGGTAAGATTAATAAAGAAGTTTCCTACACCTGTAAGCTCTTTCCTGCCTTCAGTAAATATGCAGTATTTCCCCTTCTTATAAATCTGTGCCAGTTCTTCCTTATTACATGTCGACCCCATCTCGCAATCATGATTACCAAAAACAAGCGTATATGGAATTGCAAAGCTGTCCATGAATTTCATCAGCTTGTACGCCTGCTTTCTGTTATTAAGCGTTCCTGCCTTTGGCAGAAATGGAAATATAGAATCTCCAGTTAGCACTATCATATCAGGCTTTGCTTTATGAATAATCTTTGTTACTGCATTTAGCGCCAGCTTATCCTTCTTTCTTGATATAAAACCAAATCCCAGATGAAGGTCTGTAAGCTGCAATATCTTAAAATCTTTATTCTTATCAATTGTATATGTAAATGTTTCATTGTCTGTCTGCTTTAAATTGTCCGATTTATACATACTTTCACGCCTTTCTTTCCGGCACTAAAATTAATACCGGTTATATGTTTAGCTGAGCGGTATTAATGCTCCTATAGCCGAAACTATCGTCGATACTACCATAAGAATCTGAAATGGCCGCGTTCCTATCACTCCGCATATAGGACTTGCTCCTGCTTTCTTTCTTGATTTACCATATGTAAGAACAAGCATTATGCTCACCAGTACAACTACACCACTCATAATTCTTGTAAGTATTATAAAGCTGCTTACTCCGAATATTGCAAATAATATACATGGAACTGTCGCTATAAGCCAGCTTACACGGTTGCCGATTCCAACCTGCTCATGCACGACATCTCTTAAAGCAAGTGTGTTACTCCAGAATGTTGTAAGCAGTGCAAAAAGCGAAAAGATACCTGCAAGAATAACTGCCCATTTTCCGATGCTCTCTCCAAGCTGCATATAAGCAAGTTCCTTATCTATTGTTCCCTTAGTTCCAAGAAGAACTGTAAGTGTCACAACAAGCACGAACGCTGACGACAGACCAAAGCCTATGAATATTGATTTTCTTATCTTACCCGGATTGCCATCAAGCCCTTTAACAACCTGAATAACCGCCTGATTTGCTGATGTCGCAAATACAACCATACTATACAGTGCAAGCAGATTATTCCAATGGAAAGGTGCTGTATAGAATCCATTAACTGGATGTGTAAATGTTCCTACTGTCATAACTGCAACTATTCCCATAAGAAGTATTACAGCGTATTTCTGTGCAATTCCTACCGCCTTCATTCCCATGAATACTACAATTCCAGCAATCACATAATATATTATCTGCGCTGCCCACAGTGGAAGTCCAAACCAGTTCACAAATATCTGCGCTCCACCATTAATATTGCCACTTACTCCTATCATAATCGCAAGTCCATACACCACAAAAACAATCCAGCTGAATACCTTCTTCATAACTCCGTGGAACAATTCCCCCTCAAAGCTTTTTACAAGCTGTACACCACCGTTGTTATACGAAAGTTCCGCAATTATAAGATGTAGAATCACATTAATGATGTAAGCTGCTCCTACCATCCAGATAACATCAATCATACTGTTCTTCGTTGCAAGATACGGAACTGCTATTATTCCCGTTCCAATGCTGTTTCCTACAATCATGCTAATCGCCTCAAATGTGGTGAGTTTTGCTTCTGATTTTATTGCCATGTGTGCCTCCTTTTTCTGCCTTGTTTCTTATCTGACTCTACTTTTCACTTCCTGCCTCTCGCCCTGGCTTCATTTAACCTACTATTTCGCTGATTTCTGCTTCTTTCGTAGGTCTTTCCTATATTTATTATAGTATATCACCAACTAGCATTTGACCACAACCGCCCCCAGTGCTATATTATGTACGAAATAAGCGCACACAGAAAAGGAATAAACGCAATGAGCAAAAATGATGAAAACAACTATACACTGCGCCCTCTCACTATAGATGACGCTGAAGAATACAATGCACTTTTAAGATATGCCTTTCAGGTAACTGAACAGGAGCTTGCCGAGACAGGATGGAAGGATGATGAGATTACCCAATCCAAATTCCCAGTTCTTCAAAGAGCTGATGTACTTGGCTGCTTCAATGGTGATGATCTGATTGCACAATTTGCAGTATACCCGCTTGATATGAATATATATGGTGTTAAATACAGCGTAGGCTTTGTTACAAGCGTATGCACATACCCTGAATACACAGGACACGGAATCATGAAAAGACTTATGATTCAGAGCCTTATTAGAATGAGAGATGCACACAAATCATTTGCTTTGCTGTATCCATATTCAATTCCATTATACCGTGGTCTTGGCTGGGAAATTATCTCTAACAAGATGACTTATACAATCAAGGATACACAGATTCCAAGAAAGCTTAATGAGCCTGGCTATGTCAGACGAGTCTCATGGGACGACAAAGAATTTAAGGAGCTTCATACCAAATTTGCTGAAAAGACACACGGCTGTCTATATAGAAATAACCTTGCATGGGAAGAATACTGGCGCTGGGACGAGGACGACACATCTGTTGCCATCTATTATTCTAAGGACGATGTACCTTACGGATATATGGTATACATGATAAGTTCTGATGTCATGCATGTGAAAGAAATGATTTATCTTAACCGCGAGGCACAGCTTGGCTTGTGGGAATTCATACATGCCCACGATTCAATGATTGACGAGGTCCGTGGAAACAATTACTACAGTGAGCCAATCGCATTTGAACTTGATGACAGTGACATTAAAGAGACAATCCGCCCATACACAATGGGTCGAGTCATTGATATCAGGCAGTTCTTTGCCAAATATGCATGCGACCCGGACGAGCCTTCTGTATGCATACGCTTCTACATTGAAGATGACCTCCTGGCATGGAACAACGGTTACTTTACATACCTTTTTGATAATGGCAGATGTATTGAAACCGAACAGCAGCCTGATTACGAAGTATCCATGTCAATCGGCACATTAACCACATTAATGCTTGGCTACAAAACTGCTGAGAAGCTTCATGTCATGGACAAGATACAGGCATCAGATGAAGCTATTGAACATCTGGATGACATACTTTTCCATAGAATTCCGTATGTGTCGGATTATATCTGACTATGATGCTGATATGATTTTTTAACACAAAAGCCCATAGAATCTGCTTCTATGGGCTTTGCTATCAATTATTATTCAATTTCTCATTCCTTATAACCAATATTATTGTTACCAAAACATTTATCATAAGAAATACCTGTTAATTTCTCAATAACATTTCTTGTTTCCTCAGAAACATCTTCTTTTCTGCCGCCAGCATGGACTCTGTCAAGCTCGTCAATGACAATCTTATGAGTCTTGTGGTTAAGCTTCATTCTGCATGAGAAGACTATTCCGATTATTGCAAGTCCGCCAACACCGATAAGAAGGACACCTGCTATCGCATTGACTGCGCTCTGTGGCTGTGTTGATGCACCTGAGACAAATCCAAATGCAGCAAGAACCTGACCTAAGATAAAGACAACGCTTGCTCTCATAAGCTTTCCAGCCATTGTCATTGCTCCGGCATATACACCTTCTCTTCTTCTGTTAGTTACGACTTCATCAACATCCGCCATAAATGTATACGCTGTCCAAGGAATATAATAAACTCCACCTGTTCCAAGACCGAATATAACCATTACACCAAATACAAGAACTGTAATATGAACTATATGGAATACAAATATTCCAAAAAAGCAGAGGATTGCGCCGATTACAACTGAAAGTGCTGCGATAAATGGTTTTGCAAATCCCTTCTTTGCTACAATACCGATGAATACAGCTGTTGATATAAGCTGCAGGATACTGCTTAAGCTGTTAAGCTCTGAAACAAGTGTTGAAGGCTGGTTCAGACAGAATACTATATAATAAGTAAAGCACGCTGTAAAAAGCCATTCCGCACCGAATCCAAACAGATACATTCCAAGGTGCTGTCTGAAAGTCTTGATTCTTAATGTTGATGCAATATCAACGAAAAGTTTCTTAATTCCCTCAACGAAATTAGGAATATTCTCCTCTGCTACATCTTCATAAGGTCTTTCCCAAGAATTGAAGTAGAGAAATGTAAGCGAAATTATCATAATTACGCAATATGTAACACCTGTATAGAAGAATGGCAGTGGTGAATCCTTGCCAAGCATTCCAATGAAGAATCCCGGAATAGCTGCGCCTAAGAAGTTAGCCAGCTTTCCGAACATTGCCTTGAATCCTGTAAGATAAGTTCTCTGGTTAAAATCCGAAGTCATCTCAACAGCAAGTGTATCATAAGGAATCATAATACTTGTATACACAAATTCAAAAAGAATATAAGTTGTAAGATAATAGAAAAAATTCATATTCTTTACCCAAAGCATTGGATAAAGAAGCATAAGCGGAATACCTGTAAGAATAAAGAATCTTCTTCGTCCGAACTTCCTTCCCAGCTTAGTTCTGTAAAAGCTGTCTGTAATAAATCCCATCAAAGGATTAAGAATTACATCGAGATATGTTGCAATTGAAAATATAAGTGTAGCTTTAACAACCGACATATTACAAAATGTCGTGTAAAAATATAAAAGCCATGCCCCGCTTATCGCCAAAGCTCCGCTTCCCAGCATATTACCACTTCCATATGCCAGCTTGTGAATGAGAGTTATCTTTTTGTTTTTAGTTACTGTGCCACTCATCATTAACCTCCGTATCTTTTATATTACTCTATATGTTATATATTTCGTGCTATATAATATATATCAGTCGCAAAAATGTCAAGCGTTAAAAAATAGACAATTTTACAAAAATATGATATAAAATATATATCATTAACATTTTGGGGGTATCTATGTTAAATATTACAGAAAAATCAGAAGATGAAGCTGCTAAAGATTATGTACTCAGACAGCTTATTTACAACATTGTCCACACTAACCTGCTGCCGGGTCAGAAGCTTGAAGCACCTGAACTCTGCTCACTTATGCATGTCAGCAATAATCCTTTACGCGAGGCAGAATTAGAACTTGCACAGTCAAAGCTGATAGAGATAAAACCTAAGATTGGAGCATTTGTTTCGTATGTCAATACAGATATCGTAGAACAGCTCCGCGACTTACGCTGTGTACTTGAGGCGCAGCTTGCTGTTGAAGCATGCGATATACTGACAAAGAACCAGCTTGATTCCTTATATGAAAATGTAGCCTTATGGGAAATGTATATCAAACGAGGTGATGAAGAAAAGATTTTCATACTTGATAAAGAATTTCACGGAAGCCTGTATAAAATGTGTGGCAAAACAGTTTGGTATAACCTTGTCGAAAGCATGGCACCACATTTTGACAGAACTACAATATTAAGTTTCAGATGTAAAGAAACAGGAAGAATCTTAAAAGACCATGGTGAACTTGTAGCTGCCATTGAGAAGAAAGACAAAGAAAAAGCTGCCCATATATCGCAGAGACATATGAGCAGATATTCTGAAAATATTGATGCAATCAGAAAACATTTTCCTGATTATTTTAATGATTAACTGCGGCAACCGCATATCATACAATTAAATACGTGTTGTCCACTTTCCACAGTCCCACACATCGGTCGCAAGACCATCGTAGAACTCTGGTTCGTGGCAGACCATAAGTATGCTGCCCTTATATGCCATAAGGGCTCTTTTTAATTCATCCTTGGCATCCACATCAAGGTGGTTAGTAGGCTCATCAAGTACAAGAATGTTACTCTCCCGGTTAATCAGCTTGCACAGACGCACCTTTGCCTGCTCTCCACCAGAAAGAACCTTAACCTTGCTCTCGATATGCTTGGTTGTAAGACCACATTTGGCAAGGGCTGAACGAACCTCATACTGTGTATATCCTGGAAATTCCTGCCATATCTCCTCAAGACACGTAGTTTCAATTCCAGCCGGAGTCTCCTGTTCGAAATATCCTATCTCAAGATAATCGCCCTGCTCAACATCACCTGACAGAGGCTTGATAAGTCCTAATATACTCTTCAATAATGTAGATTTACCTATACCGTTAGCACCAGTAAGCACAATCTTCTGGCCTCGCTCCATCTCTAAGTTAAGCGGACTTGAAAGCGGCTCATCATAACCGATAACAAGGTCGTGTGTCTGGAAAATATATCTTCCCGGTGTTCTCGCAGTCTTGAAATTAAACTCTGGCTTTGGCTTCTCTGCTGCCAGCTCTATAATATCCATATTATCAAGCTTCTTCTGTCTCGACATCGCCATATTTCTTGTGGCAACCCTCGCCTTATTTCTTGCAACGAAATCCTTAAGCTCTGCAATCTCCTGCTGCTGCTTATTGTAAGCCGCCTCAAGCTGTGCCTTCTTCACAGCATACACCTTCTGGAAATTATCATAATCGCCTGTATAACGGTTCAGCTCCTGATTATCCATATGATAAATAACATTTATAACACTGTTAAGGAATGGTATATCATGCGATATCAGTATAAATGCGTTCTCATAGTCCTGCAGATATCTCTTAAGCCACTCAATATGCTCTTTATCAAGATAGTTAGTCGGCTCATCAAGAAGAAGGATATCCGGCTTTTCAAGGAGCAGCTTGCCAAGCAGAACCTTAGTTCTCTGTCCACCTGAAAGCTCAGTTACATCCTTATCAAGTCCAAGTTCAGATAGTCCCAATGCTCTTGCAACTTCCTCAACCTTCGCATCAATCATATAGAAATCATGCATTGTAAGAAGGTCCTGAATAGTTCCCGCTTCCGCCATCAGCTTATCCATCTCTTCCGGTGATGCGTCGCCAAGCCCGGCATATATCTCATTCATCTGATTCTCCATGTCATACAGGAAGTCAAATGCAGACGCAAGCACTGACTGGATTGTCATGCCCTTCTCAAGCACAGCATGCTGGTCGAGATATCCGACTCTGACATTCTTAGCCCACTCAACCTTTCCCTCATCAGGCATAAGCTTGCCTGTTATTATATTCATAAATGTGGATTTACCTTCGCCGTTGGCTCCCACTAATCCAATCTTATCAAGCCTGTTAAGCTGGAAAGATACATTGTTAAAAATCGCCCTGTCGCCAAATCCGTGTGTAAGTCCGGTTACTGTAAGTAAACTCATATCTAATATCCTTTTCTATTAAAATTTCTTAAAGTATTATAAGTTATGTACATTATTATTGTAAATACCTTTATTATCTGATAAACTAAAATATTGTTTGTATACACAATTTATTAATTATTCTTACATGATAGGAGGGTTAATATACATGGATGAAATGTCATTTGAGTGGAGCGAACATGAACATCACTATCACCACTCACATAATTCCGGTAATTCGCATCATCACTCGCACCATACAAAGAAGCATAAACGAAAACGTATCATAATCGGCGTTGTAATTGCGGTAATTTTTATTCTAGGATTAGGCGGAGCATTTGGTGCTGTTACTGCTAAAAAAGAAATATCTGATATAAAGCATCAGGCTGTAGTCCTTAAAGCAGACCTTAAAAATGTATTATCTGCACTGAAGGCACAGGATGCTGATTCCACATATGCAGCATGCGATGAGCTTGATATAGCACTTGACAATATTAATGCCACATTAGACAAGCCTCTATGGAAAATAGTCTATAAAGTTCCTAAGTTCAAAGGTTATATAGACTCCGTAGAGAAACTTCTCTCTCTTGTAGATGAAGCATCTAATGATATCGCACGTCCAACAGCAGCTGTTTTGGAAGAATATCCTTTATCGGAACTGAAGGTAGATGAAGGTTTTAACATTACTGTTATTAATGCATATCTGTCTCTTCTCGAGGATATTGAGCCTAAGATTGACGATATTGTATATTCCATGAATCAGGTTAATCTCCCTATGGGACTTAACAGCATGATATCTGATTACTCTGCACAGATTGCTTCAATGACTGGTTCATATGATAATCTCAAAGAGTTCCTTCCTCTGTTCAAGACATTTATAGGAGATGGCTCTGACAGAACATATCTGCTTGCCGCACAGAACTCTTCTGAGATTCGTGCTTCCGGCGGCTTCCCTGGTTCAGTTGGAACCATAAGAATCCGCGATGGAATTCTTTCAATAGGTGATTTCAGCAGTGTATATAATGTTCTTTCAACTCACACTCCTTCTGCTGCCGGTATAACAGATGAGGAAAAAGAGCTTTTTGGTTCATGGATGAACGCACCAAGAGATGCATGTTTTGATCCTGCCTTTGAAAGAGTTGCTTATATATGGGCACTTGCCTACGAGCAGAAGAATTCTGAGCACGTTAATGGTGTTGTTTCGCTTACACCTGCAATTATTCAGAACATGCTTGGATACATCGGTAATGTAACACTTTCCGATGGCACAGAATTAACAAGTGAAAATGCTACACAGGTTTTACAATATGACCTTTATTACAAGTATCTTAATGCAAATGCTTCTTCTTCCGCAGGCGATTATGTTGATAATTTATTTGCAGAAACAGCTAAGGTTACCATGGCAAAGCTTGTATCTGACTTTGACGTCAAGAAGGCTGGTGATTATTATAAGGTATTCTCAGACGGTGCTAAGAACCGTACAGTTATGATGTGGATGGAAGATGAGGAAGAGCAGGAACTTGTTAAAAATGCAGGCTGTTCCGGTGGGCTTAACGAAGATCCTCAAAATCCTGAAACCGGAGTATACTTTAGTATCTCTGATCCGTGTAAGTTAGGATGGTTCCTCAATATAGACACACAGATAAGTGAGCCTGTTGTTAACAGCAATGGATCAAGCACTTATGAAGTAATTGCTACATATAGCAATACATTAAGTGATAATGACAAAATCAATGCCGGTAGATACATCCTTGGAAATTACGGCGGAACAATTACTGGTTATATCCATATATTTGCTCCTGCTGGCGGAACTATCTCTGATATAGAGATGAGCAATGGAGATACAATGTACACTGGCAATTACAACAATCTTCAGGTTGCCTACAGATTTGGCAATTCAATTGCTCCTGGTTCAAGCATAACAGTAACATACAAGGTTACTACTGCTTCTGGTGTTACTAACCCACTTGGTGTTAATTCAACACCTACATTACAGAACTACAGATAGATGATATTAATCACTATCTTTACACAATAAAAATTGGCGGCTGATATGAAAATCTATCAGCCGCCATTATTATTTATTCAATTATTATTTTACAACTTTCTTCTTTGAAGAAACAACCATCACAACTACTCCTGCTGAGATAATCATTGCCAATGCAAATGGTACTGCATGCATTGTGTCTCCTGTCTGAGCAGAAGGCTCTTTAACTGTTGTATCTGTTCCTGTTGATGGAACATTTGCATCATCCTTATTATCAGGTGTTGAAGGTGTTGGATTAACCTCTTCACTGCCTGCTGTAAGTTTAGGAATGGCTGTTACATTAGTCTTCTCTGTACAACCTGCATGTAAGCAGTGCTGTGACTTAGAGCCTTCTTCTGTAGTAGTAGCTTCCTTATCTACTGTGAACTCATTAGCAAATTCATGTCCAAGGGCTTCAATTTCTCTTGTTTCTTCATGTCCACATACTGTACATGTTCCATGCTTTTCACCCTTTTCTGTACATGTTGCTTCCTTAGTTGTTGTCCACTCAAATACATGAGATACAACTTCGCCAGCCTGTGGCTTAACGCTTATTGCTTCTTCACTTGTTGTATCAAGTCTTGCACCAACATTATCGCTTAATACGCCACTCTTAATAACCAAGAGATTATGCATATCAATTGTTCCGTCTGCATTTCTTGATGGTCTGATTGTTGTATCTACACTCTCGAACCACTCATCTGTAGCCTTCTGACCAAGATTATTGTATGATTCTGATCCATTATAAATGTAGTTATCATCTCCATGCTGTGAGAAAGGAATAAGGTCTGCCTTAGCAGTTAAATCTGCCTTAGACATAGATATAAGACCGCTAACCTTCCACTCCTTAAGCATAGAATCCATTGTATTAAGACCTACGCTATATGAATCTGCATTACCGTTGTTGTAAGCTGTACATCTTGTAATAGAAATATCAGGACAGCTGTTACTTGTTATTCCCTTTGCATGATTTCCAAATGAAACACAGTTAATAAGCTTATGTCCACCCTTAAGGTATCCTCCACCTAACTTAAATCCATTACCTTCACCATAGTTATAACCTGCTGCAGTTACATCATCTGTTGTAAGCCATCCATTGTTGTATGCTACACAGTTTTCAATTGTAACTGAACCAATTGTACCAGATACTGACTTAGCATAGAGATCCCAGCCATCATCAATATTGTTATGTGATATACAACCATAGAATCTGTTGCCTTCACCACATGTTAATTTTGCTGCAAATCCATCTGCATCATTTCTTCCTGCATCACAGTTATCAAATGACTCACAGTTCTTGATAAGATTTCCTGTTGGCCATAACTTACCCTGAATTCCTGCATAGTTATCAGCTCCACCGTTTCTGCTTATCTGAATACCACTGTTTGCCGCATGATTTACTGTACACATATCTATTGTATTATAGTTACCGCTTACCTGAATACCTACCCCTGATGAATCCTTTACATATAAACCATATACATGCCAATAACTTCCGATTACTGCAAGACCTGCGCCTGACAATACAACACCATCAGTTCCATCTGTTGAGATTGATTCTGCAACAAGATTAATTGGCTTATCTGCTGTTCCGCATACACTTCTGTTAATTGTAATCCATTTATCATATACACCATTCTTCATAAGAATAGTCTGTCCTGGCTGTGCATATGAAACTGCTGTATTAATATCTAATGGACTTTCTTCAGTTCCGTCACCAGTTGTCTTACCATCTGGAGTTACAATAATTGTCTGTCCAGCCTCACCATATACCTTACGAGTAACATTTGTTTCACTTGTTACTGTTGTAGTTGATGTAATATTAGCTGCCGCTGCTGGTTCAAATTCTGCCTTAATAGTATTACTTCCAACATTAACTGCAACTGGAATTCTTACAGCCTCATCAGCTGTTACTTCCTTAGAAATAGCCTTACCGTCAGCACTTCCTGTTACCTTTAAAGTTCCTGCACAATTAGGAACTACTGTGTATTCATACTCACCTGCTCCACATGTGTTAGAAGAATATACTCTGATTGATGGTGTTACCTTGTCTTCTACGACCTCTGATGTTGCAAGTCCCTTACTTTCTGATGTAGTAAACTTAATATCAGTAATCTTAACACCAATCTTTCTTGCTACCATAACACCTACAACTACAGTTCCATCTTCCTGTACTGATGTAAAATCATTAGCTGTAAGCTTCTGTGTCTGTGTTCCATTCTCTGTTGTTGCAACTGCTTCATATCCATCATCAGTCTTTCTTACTGTAAATGTATACTCAGCACCAACCTTAAACATATCTGTTCCTGTTAACTGGTTAAACTTAACATTATTATTAACTCTGTCTACACCATCTTTGTTAGATGTATCTGCTGATGTATAACCTGTGATATAACGCATTGTTGGTGCATTATTCTTAGAGCTGTACATCATTGATGAGAAGTAGTTAAAATATTTGTGTACATAACTTGGTGCACCCCAGTTATTAACACCTAATGTATCTGCAACTACAACACCAAAACCGGTCTGATTATCAGGTGTAAGAGATGCATCTGTTACTGTAAATGTTGCAGTTAATTCAAAGTTCTCTTTCTCTGGATTAACCTTAGTATAGTAATATGAGAATCCATCTTCATCATCAGAAATCTTTCCTGAAGCCTTAGCCTGAATTTCCATACTTCCTGTTGTATTAGTAATATCTTTTGCTTCAACTGTAGCAACTTTCGTAGATGCTGTATCACCATTAGCAATATTTATAACCTGTGCATTACCATCAGCCTCTGTGATAGTTGCCTTAGTCTCCTGAGCTGAACCAACAGTTGATACATACCAGTTCTTCTGTGTATCTGCAGTTACTGATAACTCTTTTTCTGAAACAGATGAACAATATCCATCTGCTCTATTTGCAACAACACTGAATACATATGTACTTCCAACTGTTAAATTCTTAACTGTATAATCACCTTCTGTGATTCCATCAATCTTAACTGCTGTGCTTTCATCAGAACCTTTAACCTTATATGTTAAAGTATAATCCTTTGCATCACTTATATTAACCCAGTCAAGATATACTTCTCCATTACCCTTGTTTTCAACCCATGTAATAGTTGGCATCTTAACACCGAGCACAAAATCTTTTACTTCATAAACATCTGAAGCTTTATCAGCACAACCTAATCTCTGTGCTGTTGCTACAAATGTATAATCACCGCTTTCATGAGCTGTAAAATTAACTGTTGCTGTTCCTTCTGATCTCTTTATAACAGCTTCTCCAGCCTGTCCATCATTATGAAGCATTGTTACCACAATATCTTCAGCCCCATTATACTCATCCACAATTCCTTCAACAGTAACAGTAAAGCCATCTGATCCCGCTTCTACTTTACTGATAACTGGCTTTGCTACTGATTCCCAGTCAACTACAGTCTTCTTATTTAACTGTGAATAATATACTTTCCAGATCTGAGCTGTTGCTCCTCCAAGGTATGCATAATATGTCTTACCGGCTTCTACCTTAGCTTTAACAGTATTATATGTACTTGCATCTGTGGAATTTTTCACCTCTGCTGCCTTGGTTCCATCTTCTGCTACTACATAGAAAGTCTTTCCCTTTCCTATCTTAGTATCAATTGCTAACTCTCCATTAGCTGCTGCTGTATACTTCACATAACATCCATTATCTGGTACTGTTCCCGCTGCTGTCTTTCCATTAGTCTGTGCTTTTACTGAACCAGCTTTTGCATTATCTCCCAATGCACTGAACCCATCATCAAATGTCTTGTCATCTGTGGCATTATTATTAGCCCAGCCTGTTCCACATAATGTTAAACCATTATTATATGTTGTTGAAGCTAATATATCTGCAGCTAACCACTCTGCTTCTGCAGGTGTAAAGTATACCTGCCAGATCTGAGCTGTTGCTCCTCCAAGGTATGCATAGTATGTCTTTCCTGCTTCTACTTCTGCCTTGACAGTATTATATGTACTTCCAGAAGTTCCATTTTTTACTTCTGCTACCTTAGTTCCATCTTCTGCTATTACATAGAAAGTCTTTCCCTTTCCTATCTTAGTATTAATAGCTAATTCACCATTAACAGGTGCTGTATATTTTACATAGCATCCATTATCTGGTACTGTTCCTGCTGCTGTCTTTCCATTAGTCTGTGCCTTTGTAGATCCTGCCTTGGCATTATCTCCTAATGCACTAAAACCGTCTTCAAATGTCTTGTCATCTGTAGCATTATTATTAGCCCATCCTGAGCCACATAACACTAATCCTGAGTCTCCTTCTTGTGCTGCAAGAATATCTGCTGCTGACCATGTCACAACAGAAGACTCTTCACTTGCTGTCGATGCTTTAGCAACAATGTTATTAGAGCCGTTAACCGGCATAATACTAACAACCATTAAAGCTGCCATAAGAACAGACAACATTCTTTTAGTTCTTTTTCTCATGAAAAAAGCCTCCTTTTCCTTTTCATAAATCTGTAATAATAGTACCATCTAATAGAACAAATAGTCAATAACACTTTTAGTAAATGTTTTTCTAAAAGTCGTTAAAACTAGATATTACTTTGTAATAATTATACAATAATAGTTATATATCTATATACAAAAACTGAGGCCTGGAAATCCAGACCTCAGTCATATGTTTTATTAAATTATAGCTTTATTAAGCTCTCTTTCTCTTCTTTCGAAAAGAACTACTGAACCTGCAAGTAATGCCATAAGCATAAGTATTGCATATACAGCTGTCATATTACCAGCAAAATCACCTGTCTTAGGAAGAACCTCAAGCTTAGTCTCTGCAATGTAACCATCTGTAAAGCAAGCTCTGAATGTATGCTCTGCTGCTTTTAAGCTCTTAATGTAAGAAGCCTTGAATGTAACAACTGTTGTGTTACCATTAGCTACTACTGTGTACTTAGAAGCATCAAGAACTACATCATCAACCACAATATAATCAAATGTAGATGCATCTGCATCGATTGTCCACACAATATCTGTAGATGTTCCCTGAATAACTGCAACATCTGTTGTATTACCCTTAACAACATCTTTACCTGTTATAGATATTGTCTTATGTCCCTTAATTCCCTCAGGAACTTCAATCTTAGCTGATGGAGTACCAGTCATTCTTGCACCTGTATTAGCTGCTGCCTTGTCTGTAAGTACAAGAAGACCATTCATGTTGATTGTGTTATCAGCATTTCTTGTTACCTTATGTGATGCATATACATGTGTTGCATAATCCATTGCTGTATCAACTGATTCAAACCAGTCATCTGTTACAGTTGTAGCTGAATTCTTAGCTGTTCCTTCATAATTCCAGAAGTAGTTAGTATCGTTATCAACCTTTGTCTTGTCCTGTGTTCCAAGTAACTTAAACTGCTCAACATTATCTTTCATATATGTTCTGTATGAAAGTACACCTGTTGCTGAGAAATCTGTATTCTTAGCTGAATTTGTGTAAAGAGCAATATTATAAGACTCATTATTGAATGTTGTACAGTTAATTACATTAATATCTGGACAAGAGTTAGAATCAATACCCTTAGCCTTGTTATCAAATGCTACGCAGTTCTCAAGAACATGCTTGCCTGACATGCTGTCACCACCAAGCTTAAATCCATTACCGTTACCAGCATCTGTACCATCTTCAAGGTAACCATTGCCATAAGCAACTGAATTCTTAATTGTTACAGCACCAATTGAACCTGACTGAACCTTAGCAAAAAGATCCCATCCATCATCAGCGTTGTTGTATGAGATACAGCCATCAAATACATTACCATCACCAACTGTTAACTTAGCTGCAAAACCATCAGCATCTTCATAACCTGCATCGGCATTACCATATGATGTACAGTTAAGAATTAAGTTATATGCTGGCCACATATCAAATTCATCTGTTGTAAGATATCTGCTAACCTGAAGACCTGTATTACCATTGTGGTAAGTCATAATGTTATCCATTGTATTGTACTTACCAGAAAGCTGGATACCCTTCTGTGCATTAGCTGAATTAGTTACATCAAATCCCTGGAAGTACCAGTAATCACCTGCAAGTACCATACCTGCACATAATCCCTGGAAATCAAATACTGGTCTTGAAGAAGCATCTGTATCAGCTACCATCTGAATAGGCTTATCTGCTGTACCATTAACGCCTCTCTCAACCTTAACTGTCTTCTCAAGGTAATATGTACCTTCCATAACAACAATAGTCTGTCCTGGCTGTACATACTTAACAGCATCATAGATGCTCATTGGATCTTCCTTAGTACCAACACCATACTTACCTGGTGCTACATAAATTGACTGTCCTTCAACACCATATGTTCTGTATGTTACAGTAAATGTGCCTTCAATTGGCTCATATGATGACATAACCATATCCTTTTCTGGAATATAGCCAGCATCTGGTGTAAATACATATCTAAATGAATTCTTACCTACATTAAGTGTTGTTGTTGCAGGCTTAACAACTGTATTAGCTGCAACAGCTACATCTGTAGCAATTGCGTTATCTTCACTATCCCAGATAGAAAGAACACCATCACAGTTAGCTGTGAATCTGAATTCATAATCGCTTGTACCTGTTGCAGTCTTAGAATTAAATGCTGCATTAGTTACTAATTCTTCAATTGGCTTCTCTTCTGCTGGAGCATCATCAGATGGGTTAATTGTTGTAAATGTTACATCTGAGAATGTTGCCTGTGCATATCTACTTGTGAAGAAACCTACATATACATTATCAGAATCAAGCTGTGATAATGTTTCAGTATCATAATACTTCTTAGTTGTTGAATATGTTCCATCTACTGATTCGTATGATACAAAATATCCTGTGTTATTCTTCTGAATTGTAAGATACATCTCAGTAACAGGATTCTCTATTGTTGCATCAACTGGCTTAACAGCATTACCAATAACATTGACATTCTGTGCATATCTCTGCTCAAGAGGATACATAGCACTCTGGAACTGTTTTACTGTTTCAGTATCATTAGCTTCTATTGCTGCAATGTTATCCTTAGTAAGACCCTTCTTCTCCTGTGAAGCAATACCAATCTTCTGAGATACTTTAAGTGCTGTTGTATCATTAGTAACCTTACCAGCTTCTTCATTCCAGTAATATTCTGTCTTAGAAACTACAGCCATATAAGAATTGTTCCATCCAGAACCGCCAAGTCTGTCTGCTGCCATAAGACCGAAGCCTTCCTGACCGTTTGATAAATTCCACTGATCTACAGTTACTTTAGCTCTTAATGTAAAGTTAAGTGATGTAGGTACTGATGTATAATAGAAATTAAGACCATCGAATGATGCTGGAACTAATTTTCCGTTATTACCGCTTCCCTTAAGAACTCCATTAGCATCTACTGCTCCAGATCTTAATGTAACGGAACCTGTTTCATTAATGTTTCCTTCATATGCTGAATTAGATTCGCTTGCACCATTACCATATACGATATAGCCCCATACCTGCTTAGCATCAGATGTTGCTGTTGCAGATATTGTTGACTTATCAGATACAGCAGCTGGTGTCTCTCTAACTGCTTCAACTGCAAAATCATACTTATTACCAACTGTTAATCCTGTAACGTCATAGCTTGTCTCTGTTGTAGAGCCAACCTTTGTTCCATCAACATATACATTGTATGAAGTAGCTTCCTTAACTGACTGCCATACAGACTTACTGTACCATTACCCATGCTTGTTGCGCTGCTGATTGATGGTGCTGAAAGAGGAAGTGCATAGTCAACATTAACTACCTCACTTACCTTATCTTCTTCTCCATCTCTAGAAATGATAGCCTTAAATGTATATGTACCTGATTCACTTGGAGTGAATGACTTTGTTACATTCTCTGCCTCGTTATCAGACATTAATCTCTTTACTTCGTTTCCAGCTGCATCTGACATTACAATAACAACCTTATCAGCTCCATTGTAACCAACTGATGCATCTGCTGTTACGTTAACATTTGCTCCATCCTGAACTGCAGATGTAATAACAGGTGTTGCTACATCAGCCCATGCTGTTCTTTCTGGCTTATCATCTCCACCTGTAACTTCAACAGTATGTGTAACTGCTACCTTGAAAATATAGTTGCTCTTTGGTGTATTACCAAGATAGTATGTTCCTGCTTCTGGAATTGTTAATGTTGAGATAGCCATTGCATTCTTTGCAAGACCTTCTGATGTTGTAGCTACTGCTTTACCATCCTTATCAAGAATAGTTACTTCACGTCCAGCATCTCCACATGCCCACCATACCTGTACAGTTGCTGCACTTTCAACTGTGAATCTGATAGCATTCTTTGCTGTTGTTGTTCCTTCGCCAAAGTTAATTCTCTGTGTTCCTTCAAATCCATCGCTGAATGACTTATTTGAAGCATCAAACTTTGTCTTAGCACTACAGATAATGCTGAAGAAATCATCTTCGCCAGCCTTTACAACATCTCCATCTGCCTTTGTTCCCTGAGCTACTGACTCAAGATCATTAGCATTAAGAACTGTTGTTACTTCCTTGTATGTTGGTTTAATTTCAACTTCATCAGATACCTGAACCTTAAAAATATAATTGCTCTTTGGTGTATTACCAAGATAATATGTTCCTGCCTCTGGTACTGTTAATGTTGAGATAGCCATTGCATTCTTTGCAAGACCTTCTGATGTTGTTGCTACCGCTTTACCATCTTTATCAAGAATAGTTACTTCACGTCCAGCATCTCCACATGCCCACCATACTGTTACTGTGGCTGTACCTTCTGTTGTGAATCTGATAGCATTCTTTGCTGTTGTTGTTCCTTCGCCAAAGTTAATTCTCTGTGTCCCTTCAAATCCATCACTGAATGACTTATTTGAAGCATCAAACTTTGTCTTGGCACTACAGATAATGCTAAAGAAATTATCTGTTCCCGCTTTTACGACATCTCCATCTGCCTTTGTTCCCTGAGCTACTGCTTCAAGGTCATTAGCATTAAGAGTATATACTTTTGTCTCTGTAGCGGCTTTTACCTTTTTAGTTGCCCAGCTTGTTGGCATAATAGCAACCACCATAAGCACTGCTAAAAAAGCGGCTAAAATTCTTTTACCCTTTTTCATAAAATCCTCCTTATTATATTGTAGGCATAGTAAAGTTCCTGTTATTAACAGCATATAACATGTTCTTTTCGACATGTTGCACTACAGCATGTCCCCTATACCAAAAGTTACTATCATTTTAACCCAACCGCTGATTTGCGTCAATAAGCATTATGGTTAATTTTTATGTATATTTTCTATATAATCAACTGATTTTGTGCAACTTTACTATAATTATTCTATGTTAATGTACATAATGTCTAGATAAAATTACCCCCTGCAGTATCTGGCGATACCACAGGGGGTAATTATTCTACTGTCCACCAGTAGTTAATACTGACTGAACTGTCTTAAACAAAATCTTAATATCAAGCATGATACTCCAGTTATCAATATAATCCAGATCCATCTTAACAATTTCTTCAAAATCACTAACTGTCTTTCTTCCATAAGCCTGCCACATTCCTGTGATGCCTGGTTTCATAGAAAGTCTTCTCTTATGATGTCCTTCATACTGCTTGAACTCTCCAACCGTTGGTGGTCTTGTACCAACAAGACTCATATCTCCCTTAAGAACATTAATGAACTGTGGAAGCTCATCAATACTTGTCTTTCTTATAAACTTGCCAACCTTAGTTATACGAGGGTCATCTTTCATTTTAAACATAAGACCACTCATCTCATTCTGTGCCATAAGATCTTTCTTTCGTTCCTCAGCATCCATATACATAGAACGAAACTTATATATCTCAAAATAACGACCATTCTTTCCAACACGTTTCTGTTTGAAAAAGATTGGTCCCGGAGATTCAATCATAATTGCAGGTGCAACGAATATCATTGCAATTACCATAAACACAAGACCAACAAGCGAACCAAGAATATCTATACATCTCTTAACGAATAACCCTTTCCAGTCATATATTCTGTTAGCAAATGTAATGACAGGTACACTTCCTATGAAACCGAGCTTACAATCGAAATCCTTATAGCTGTCAAGAATCTCAAGCTTAAGATTAACTGCCACACCCATATCTTCAAGCTCCATGACCATTGGCTTGATACTTTCGCGTGTCTTATAATCAACATCTATAAATACTTCATCAACAATTTCATTCTTAATATATCTCATCATAGAATGAACATTTGCAACGACAGGAACACCTGAGATTGTCTGACCTGTCATATCCTCATCTGTAATTACAACACCATCAAGCCGGCGCATCCAGTCGTTTCTTGATGCAGCCTTTGCAAGTGTATCTTCGGCACGGCTTTTAATTGTAACAACAAGAATACTATATGTACGGATTCCCCCATTACGGTGTCTCATATATATCTTAACGAGCATTCTTAATATATACATGAGAACTATTCCAAGGAAAAATGTTATAACATATACACTTCTTGGAACACCATGTATTGTCTTACTTAGAAGTTCATATACAGCTATGACTGCTGAAGCAATAAGACTCTTCTTAATAACAGAAGCAAATTCTTCAAACTTTCCCCTATTAAGAACATCTCCTTTAATATTACAGAAAAGAGCTGTAATAAGAATTGCTATAATTATAGTAATTATATTACTGTTAAGTGTCTGCATGACTCTCCAGAATGACTGGTGTCTGTAACCTGTCAGCCATATGAATCCAGAAAGATAATATGCAAGAAACACTGCTATCGCATCGGTAAAAAATATTAAAACGTTCTGAATACTTTCTTTCGTTTTATTAACATTAATCATAAGTTAGTTAGCTTTCCCCTCTATTAATTTTTATGTACAATATCTTCCTATAGATATAGTATATAACTAAAGCCAGCCCAAAATATTTCAACATACGCTGACCAATCCGCACACTGAAATGAGCCTTGCTAATCATTATATAAACATAGGGTAAAAATATCAAGCACTAATTTAACTAAAAAAGTAAAAATATTCAATTGCCGCATTATTATAATGATACATTGCTTTCATCAGATTCTTAAGTGCTTCATCATCTGAATATTGATATACATATCTTGCATATACAAACATTCCACATTCAACCATCATCTCTGTAGCGTCATCGGATTTTTTCTTAATATATATGTTATAATTGTCTCCAAGCTCATACGCTTTGACATTATCAATATCTATATAATATAAAGAAGAATCTGCTTCTTGTGGTTGAATAATCTTCTTCGTTCCATCTGCCTGCTGCTCATAGAACTCATAATCTGCTATATCATATCCAGTGTCTAACTGGAAGTAGTTCCTTAAAGCAGTATCTGATTGAAGCACAAGAGAACTTCCATAATATCCAATTCCCTCTATTTTATCTGAATTAACAAATTTTCCTTTGTATGTTCCAAATGCAACCTCATCCATAACTCTGTCTGCCTCTGACATAATAGAGTTAGCTGGATTATCTGTGTTATATTCAAAATATTGCTGTGCTGCTGCTCCATAATTTAGCATTGCCTTGACCGCATTTATTTCTTCTTCTGAATATACACCATCTGCCGCATTAAACACAGATTCTGCATATTGCTTTACTGAATATGTATATATATTGCCTTTAATTCCATTACTTATAATTCTTGCACTTATTACATCTGACATCTGCTTTGGCGATATTCCACATGAAAACACATACAATCCATCTGATGTTACTCTTGCATCAGATAACATTTTCTTTGACACACATCCATCTGGCATTGTAAATTCCATATATGCACCTGAATCATTGACAACCTTTTCTGGAAGATTCATATAAAAATTCATGTCAATCTTTCCATCCATGCTTAAAGTATTACCTTCTAATCGGTCTCCTAACTCAACATTATTAGATGTAAATGCTTTAATTCTGAAATTATAATAAAACTTTCCGAAATTATAGCCATTATAATAATAGCTTCCCTCACAATTATCCCAGTAACTTACAGCATTCTCCCATACCATCTTGTCATCTGTGCCACCTGGATTAGTACTTTCTGAATATCCATATTCAATTTCAAAACCGCCCTTATCCACAGTCACAACAACTGCATAATATGTATCTGGATTAAGAATTACTTCATGTTCAAGAGGAATTGTGTATATTCCTGCATATGTAGTTCTTCCACTTGTAGTTGCCTCTTCATGCTTAGTTCCGCTTGCTGGATTACCGGTGTCTGTTATGTCTGTATATATTTCAATTGTGTATCCCACATCAGCTGTCTGTGTACATGATAAAGATACTGACTTTAATGTCTCTGAATCAACGCCATCTTTCTTGGATACATGAAAAACATTGGCTGCCTTAGAATAACCTATAGTTGCTGTATACAGACCACCGTCAAGCTGGTAATTGTTATCCAGCCCATCATCTGCTGACATATCAAATACCCATACATTATCCTGAAGCGAATATGTTTCATAAGACATCCAGAAGTAATCAAAATAAGTACCCCAGCTGTTTCTTATAAGCCATGCGCCATTATTCGCTGGTTTACTTGAAGTCGTGAAATTATCTTTAGAATAATCATCATCCCAGCCAACAATCATAATGGCATGTCCACCACCGTCACTTACAATTCCCTGCCAGTCATAATAAGAGTTATTATAATAATCTGCTGCATTGTCATAATGAATATAACTTGTACCAACAGCACCATGCTCCATTATCTGCTGCTTAACCACATCCGGCTGTTTCTTCGCATTGATTAAATAAGCATTCTGCAGATGCGCCACATCATAACCATATGCATATTTTTCGTCAAGACCGTTATTATATACTGTGCTGGCATTGCTATATGGAACATCTGACTCATTGACAACTCCTGACCACTGACTGAGTCTTCTGACTGCCATCTCATAATTGCCACCCTTGTTAAGATACGAATTGCTGGCATTATCATTGTAATACTTTGAATAGTCACCTTTTGTTCCGCTAAGTGGATCTGTCACTGAATTATATGTAAAATGTATAAGCTGTAATTCACTCAGGTCTACACTTGAATCTCTCTGTCCTTTAGTAATCAAATCTGATTCTGCAAGCCCTATTGATGAGAATGCCCAACATGTTCCATATAGGTTCTGGTTTCGTGACGGACGAGCCTTCTTATAAGAAGATATATCTGATGGATATATGGATGGAATTACTTTCTCAGCATAAGTTGTAATATCAGATACATACACCGGAGCATTATTATCAAGCCCACTCCGTACATAACTTCCAACATAAGAATCATTCATTATATTTTCCGTCTGTATATATGCATCTGATTCATTAAATAAGTCTCCTTGCACTGTAATGTAACTAATCATACTTACAACCAGAAGAGCACCTGACAATAATATCGATAATTTCTTTTTTCTCATATTTCCCCCCTTCACTGCTATTAAATCGAACATAAAAACTTACACTTATAATATCATAGTATAATAAAAGTTTCCATATTCGTTTTATCAATAATTACCACATTTTTGCAAAAAGGAGTGGCACATATAATGTGTCACTCCTTTATCATCAATTATTGTTTTCACTATTACCATAATAGCTGCCGTAATATTTCCCATAATACTTTCCATAGTACTTGCCATAATAAGAACTGCCTGATACATCAACTTTATTAAGCACGCTTCCAAGAATCTTACAACCCGTCTTTTCAAGCTGCTCTAATGATTTTCTTGCAAACTTATAGCTTATATCGCCAGCTCCTATTACAAGAATTCCACCGTCACACACCTTAGATATAACAGCTGCATCCACAACACTTCCTATTGGAGGTGTATCAATTATAACCATATCAAATGTATTTCTTGTCTCCTCTATCATCTGGGCAAATCTTTCATTACCAACAAGTTCACTTGGATTAGGTGGTACAGGTCCTGCAAATATCATGCAGAAATTAGGAACATCGCTTATACATATAACATCTTTAAGCTGATTCTTGCCTGAAAGATAATGTGTAAGTCCATACTTAATCTTTCCTTTCTTTCCTCTGTTTTTCATAACAGACTTTCTTGTATCTGCATCTATAAGTAATGTGTTCATTCCATTCTGTGCAAATGACATTGCAAGCTCGAATGCAACAGTACTCTTTCCTTCACCTGGCATACTGCTTGTTATAAATATTACTTTATTATTATCACCTGTAAATTCAATGTTAGTTCTTAACATCTTATAGCTTCTCTTGTCCTGAAATCAAGATTGCTCTGCTTTACTAAAAACTCCTGCATCTCTGGTCCTCCATTCCTATTATGATTTGAAAATCTTTGACTTCGCATCATTCAGACTCTTCATTACTTTTCCATTATTATTGTTTGAAGACTTCTTTTTGTCAGAATTCTCATATTCAGCACGATTCATAGGAATAAGCGCAAGTGTACTAATACCCAGATATTTCTCTATATCCTCTGAGCTTTTGATTGTATCATCAAGCAGATATTTAACGATAATAATTATTATTGATGCTATAATACCAATAACAATTCCCATAAATGTCCACTTTGTAATTGATGGAGAAACCGGTGCTGTAGGGAGATTAGCTGAATCTACTACATTAACAGCTTCAATATCCATAACCTGCGTAATATGCTTTGCTGCAAGGTCTCTTACTGCATTAGCTATCTTCTGTGCCTGCTCTGCACTCGAATCCGTAACTGTTATTGCAATAATTCGTGTATCATTAGTATTAACTGCCGAAACTCTTCCAACAAGACTCTCATATGTTTCATTGAGACTTAACTGTTTAATAACTCCTTCAATTACATAACGGCTTGTAACAAGCTGCTCGTAATCCTTTGACAAAGTTGTTGAAAGCTGTACATCACTATATGTAACTGAAGTACTGTTCTGCTTATTAAGAATATATACCTTAGTTGTTGACTGATACTGTGGTGTTATGAAAAAGTTACTGTATATGAATCCTACAGCTCCACATATAAAACCCACTAATAGTATCATCCACATTCTATGAAGTAATAATCCGAATATATCACCCAAATTAACTTCAATCTTATCTGTTCTTTTTCTTGGTTCCATTATCCGTTCTCCTTTAACGTATTAGTATCAGTTAACAATCTGTCAAATGCATTGCCATATAATATGCTGTCTACATACGCTTCATCATATTTTTTATAGAGCAGTTGTGTGCATTCCTTCATCTTAGGTATTCTGCTGTGCTCACATCTGTGTGCGTCCGTTCCAACATAATCGACAAGCTCTTCTTTCAGAAGTCTGTGCACAAATTTCTTGATGTCCTTACCCATACTGCCTGTTATACTCGATGCATTAACCTGAATCTGTGCTCCCATATGCTTGATTTCCCTGATATTGTCAATATCAGCAACCATACATGCATATCTCTCAATATGCGCAATAATTGGATAATATCCTTCACCAATTATCTCATCGATTGAATTTCTTATATACTGATATGGATCAGATGGCATGAACTCAATAAGAACATGATTAGTACCATTCATCCTGCTAATCTTTCCCGAATCAATATAACTGCACATATCCTCAAAGTACAATATTTCATTCCCCTGATACAGATTCATATTAATTCTAAGCGTAGATGCTGCATCGTTAACTGCATTTATAAGCTCACTAATCTTCTGCGGAGCAGCATTATGATGTCCACTTTTAAAATGTGGAGTAGCAATCATGTGTGTTATTCCTTCTGACTCTGCAATCTTGAGCATCTTAATAGTTTCTGTCATATTTCTGGAACCATCATCTATTCTCGGCATAATATGACAATGTACATCTACTATGTACTTTGCACTTTTTTTCTTATTACCAAACAACATAATATTCCTCATACCACTTTATTATTAAGTAAATCTTAAATAGATTATCAGTGTATATAATATATGTCAATAATTTATCCAATCAATTCGTAACTCTCATTAATCTCGCCAGCCTTAATCTGAGCCATTCTTTCCGCAATTCTGTTCTTAACAAGTTCGGCGACTTCTTTTTTCTTAAGTTCACCATACTCAGAATATAGAATAGGTTTCAGAAAATGAACCTGGGTAT
This sequence comes from Eubacterium sp. AM46-8, assembly GCF_003466705.1. NCBI lineage: Bacteria > Bacillati > Bacillota > Clostridia > Eubacteriales > Eubacteriaceae > Eubacterium > Eubacterium sp. AM46-8. The sequence continues at coordinate 29,050 of NZ_QSEU01000003.1, read as the reverse complement.
CAACTTTCTCAAATGTATTGCTGTTCATGGATTTATATGAATCAAAAAGTGCTACAGGAACAATCGGCGTCTTAGTCTGTAAACTGCATGAAAAGCAGCCAGCCTGAAATTCCTGAAGTTCATTCTTATTATCAGTGTAGCCGCCCTCTGGAAATATAAGGAAGTTTCTTCCTGATTTAACCTGCCTGGTCACATCCATAATTGCTCTTACTTTATCGCGGTTATTGTCAAGATCAATAACTACTGCATCAATAAGACCACAGACCTGACGGCTCATAAGTCTTTCTGCCTGCTTCTTTCCCCACAGAACACCACACGGTTTCTCCTGTGCGAGAATAATTCCCAATGCATCGTATTTACCCTGATGATTAGGATACATTATGTAATTACTGTCAGTCGGAATATTTTCTCTGCCATATACCTTTGTTCTTGTTCTGGCATGCTTTCTCATGTAGTTAATAATCCACTTGGCATATACAAACCGTTCTTCTGCAGAATGACTGCTTTTATTAGCAATCATCTTATTGGCCTTTGGTACAGCATGAAGCACCATGTACCAGCTTGATATAACAGTACATTTGAAACGCAGATTAAACATTCTTCTTCCTCATCTTTCTATATAATCCCCACTAATTATGCAAAATCTTCTCATGTGAGTATCACCGTTCACACAAAGAAAAATATTTTGTAAAATCATCACGAATGATAGCATATCCCGCCTCATTCGGATGCATGCCATCTTTACTATAATATGCCTTAATGTCATTAAGTGCAAGAAAACTTTCACGAAGGCTTAATATTTCACAATTATTTACCTTTGCAACGGTTCTCATTATTTCACCATATTCAGCAAACTCATCTTCCATCTGTTGAACTGAGTTCACATATTCTGACATAATATCTTTATCCACTCCACTTTTAAGCAGATGTGAAAGATACACTTCAATAGCTATCGGAGGTGCAATTACTGCTGTTACTGCAACTCCCTTTTCCTGCAACAAATGTATCATATCCTCATAATTCTTTTTAAAATCCTGTGGGGCAACTCTGTGCCTGTGTTCATAGTCACATCTACCCTCACATATCGACTTCCAGTCATAGTCGCAATCGTTACCACCACATTCAAGAAATGCAGCATCAGGTACCGGATGACTTGACATTATCTGTATAAGCCACATTTTTACTCTCTCTGATGTAAATGTCGGCATTGCAAAATTTAAAAACTTCATATTATACTGTGCCTGCATTTTCTCAAAACCGATTGCATCTGAACTGTGATAATTCCATGCTTCATCCGGCATAACCCCGCGCATAAGCGAGTCGCCAAACATATAATATGTTTTCATAAGCCGCCTCTTATCTTAAATTAGGAGCTGGAAGAGGATTCTCTGGTGTAACTGCATCCCAGTAATTGTTCATAAGCTTCTCTAATGCTCTCTGTGGGATCATTGGCTGTGAAGCATAATCAATCATATCCTGAGGGATATCCTCACCTTTTCCCATAACCTTACCAATCTCAGTATATCTCTTAAGATATTCATTAATCTGATTTACCATTGGTGGAATTGCAAACATTTCACTCTGTGGACATAGGAGAGCCTGATATCTGCCCTTGCCATAGATAAAGTTAAATTCCTTGATAAGTGCGTCATATATCTCCTGAGTCCTTCCGTATCCGCATGATGATATAACATAGAACTTCTTACCGCTTACATCATAACGGAATTCGTGAAACGCATTATCTCCGATATCTCTTACCTTACCCTTGTAAGTCTCCATAAGTGGCATTATTCTGTCAACAAATGTTTTCATTGGACCTGGCATGCCAAAGAAATACAGAGGAAAACTGTATATTATCACATCTGCATTCATGAATTTAACATGAACATCCTGCATAACATCATTGATAACGCACTGTCCTGCTGTCTTTCCCCAACAGCTCATGCATCCCATACATGGCTTAATATCCATATCTTTAACTGTAAGAAGCTCAATCTCTGCTTCTGGATTAGTCTCCTTAAGTCCCTTAAGAACCGCATTTGTCATCTGCATAGTATTACTCTTAGGTCCCTTAGGGCTTCCGTTTACTACTAAAACCTTCATTATTAGTCCTCCATAAACTTCTCAAATGCTTTAAACTGTTTTCTCATCGTTTCATATCCGTACTGATAGCACTGAAGAAGTTTCTCGTTATTACTCTCAAAATGTCTTATCATCTGTTCCTCTGGGCGGATAACAAAGGCCCTGCCCTCTTCAACAAGCTTTTTCATGAATTTATCCTGTCTGTCATAAGCCTGTCGTCTGTGAACCATAACCTCACAAAGCTCCGGATATTTTTTGTAACTCCACTCAATCAGCTTCTTTACCTTAGAATAATCTGTAGGCTTTGAACCTTCTGGTTTGGTAAGTACAACAACAATCTTGTCGCACCCCTTCTTAACTGCTCTCTCAACCGGTATCGAATCAATGATGCTTCCATCAAGATAATGATAGCCGTCAATTTCAACAGGTTCGCATATAAATGGCACAGAGCAGCTTGCCATCTGACACTTCAAGAATTCATCTTTAGTCTTAAAATTGCCCTTATACTCAGCCTTTCCAGTCTCACAATTTACAATAACGCTCTCGCACTCTGTTTTAGAAGCGAAAAAAGTGTCAAAATCATAAGGAATGTCTTTAAGTGCATATTCGGCTACCAGCATTTCAAGATTAAGAATCTTCTTATTCTCAAAAAGCTGTCCGACTCCATAATAGGTTTCTGCATTCTCATGGGTAATTATCTTTTTAGTTCTTCCCTCCTGTCTGGAAACATAATTCACAGCATTACCTGCTCCAGCAGACACCCCGATAACGTAATCATAATAAATGTCTTTCTTAAGCATATAATCAAGAACTCCGGCTGAGAAAATACCTCTCATAGCCCCGCCTTCCAGTACAAGCCCTGTCTTTACTTCACTCATAAGTGACCTCTATTTAGCGTTAGCTTCTACATAATCGACAATATCTTTAACAGTTTCAAGCTTGGCATCAGAACTGAATCTAATCTTAAACTCATCCTCAACAGTTATTGCAAGCAACATCATATTAAGAGAATCAACTCCTAAATCTGTTGTAAGAACACTGTCCATTGTAATAGTTGATGGATCACACTGTGGCATAACCCTTCCAAAAATTTCCTTTAACTTCTCAAATACCATGATTAAATCTCCTTTTTATTTATTTTATGAAATCCAGTGGGTGTGGTGTGCAGACGGCGTCCTCAGACGGTTTGCGGTTTATGGGTTTATGCTCCAAAAACACGCTCCCGCTCGGCTTCGGACGCAGCGGTCACTACCCCTGATTTCTCAATATCTTCATCGCTCCAGATCTCTTAAAATCCTCTGTTCTCACCTTCATCTTAAGCACTCTCTTGAATGGTGGAAGTTCCTTATTAACCTCATTAACAGTTTCCTGCAATCTGTTCTGGATTTCTTTCTCGGATGCACCCTCTAATTCAGGCATATATGGAATAATCTCAACACCGATAACCGTGTTTCCATTCATTTCCATCTCCTGTACAAGACAATCCTTTACAAGCGGCTGCTTGTAGAACAATTCCTCTATCTCTTCTGGCGATACATTTTCACCATTAGGAAGAATGATAAGATTCTTGATACGTCCTGTGATGTATATCCAGTCATTATCATCAAACTCCACAAGGTCACCTGTCTTAAACCATCCATCTTCTAATACTTCTGCTGTATGCTCAGGATCCTTGTAATATTCCTTCATTACATTGTCACCCTTAATCCAGAGTTCTCCGTCAACAACCTTAACCTGCTGTTCCGGATAAATGTGTCCCATAGACTCAGGCTTCTTATCTGTATCGCAATTGCCTGATGTCAGGTTGGCACACTCTGTAAGTCCATAACCCGCGCATAATGTGATTCCTAATTCACGGCACTCTGCCATCTGTCTTGGAGGAACAGGTGCAGCTCCACACATAATAAGCTCAAGATCTCCTAAGAATGCTCTCCCCTTAAGCTTGGCAATGTTAAGGATAATCTCAACAAGACCAGGAACAAGTACAAGTGTTGTAGGTCTTACAATAGGAATATCACCGATACCGGCTCTCATATCAGTACATGTGTATGTAAGTGAGCCAGTGTAGAGCTTAGCCATATAACCCATAATCGCACCAAATATGTGTGAAAGAGGAAGCATAGCTATATATCTCTTATGAAGAATGTTACCCGGTCCGAATACACCGTTAAATGAACCTCTCATAATAGAGCCGTGGCTATGAACTGCACCCTTAGGTGCTCCTGTAGTTCCGCCTGTAAAGAATATGGCTGCTGTAGTATCCTTTTCAACATCTGCAAATGCACTTTCTTTCTCACCAATAGAATTGCTTGACCATGTCTTGCAAGGAAGATTAGCTGTAACCTCTGTAAATTCCTTACCAACGAACATACCGGCAAGGTCAAACTTCATGCTGATTCCCGCAAGTGCCTTATCGTTAAGTGCATTAGGAAGCATAATAAGTACATGTCCTGCCGCCGGAATTGCAAGGAAAAGTTCCATTGCATCAAGATCGTTTTTTGCAAGTACTGCTATGTTAGAACCCTTCTCAAGCCCTAATGAATTAATGAACGTAACTCTCTTAGCAACTCTTGAAACAAGCTCCTCATATGTATATGTAGTAACCTTGTCACTTATGGCTGGATAATCAGAATATTGCTTATTAATAAATTCAAGAAACTTTGGAATAGTTGGAATATATTTCAAAGTAGCCATTTCATCAGTATCTACCATGTTATAAAAATAATTATTCATGATTTGCTCCTTTTTTACTTTATTGAAATCCGGTGGCAGCCGCAGCCCCGTCCGTCCTGCCACTACTTTCCGAGCTGCTTCACAACCGCCCGGAATCTCTTGCATTCCCCTGCAAGATACTCAGCATTAAGTCCCTTACCTTCTTTAGTAAGTTCCATTGGCTCGCCAACGTACAGCTTAAGTCTCTTCCCAAACAGCTTATGATATTCCCCATTATTATATACCGGAACAATCTTCGCCCCTGACATTACTGCCAGCATCGCAAAACCCGGCTTGAATTCGTCCATAACCCCTGTCTTGGAAGTATGTCCTTCTGGAAATATAATCATATTATCACCTGCACGAAGATGTTCTGAAGCCCCTCTTATCCATGTGATATCTGTTCCAAAACGGTCAACCGATATGAACTTCCCACCACTTGTAAGCCATTTCAGAATCTTTTTGTCAGCCCAGTCTTTGGCTATTATGAGGACACTGTTTCTAAAAAGCATATAAAACATCTGACCATCATTGTGTCCCACATGATTTCCAATGAATATGACTCCGCCCTTTTCAATCTCCTCTTTCGCCTTTCTGCTCTGATAACATATCTTCGGTCTGAACATAATATACAGGTAAGCATATAAAAGACCTCTTCCCATACTGGCTGTTACATTAATAAATGTATTTTTCTTTTTCATAAGATTAACCTCTTGTTGTGATTAACATTTATTGTGCATCTCTACTAGCTTAACAATTAATACACACATGTTCCAATAACACACAATATACTTCCAATCAACATTGTATGTTTTTTAACAAATATTATCAAAGGTCAATTATTTCTTTTTTGATACTTATGTAACATTTTGTCGCATTTTGTTTACTATTTTTATCATTTGATGTACAATACATTTGGCTGACAAATGCCCATTTTATCGAATTTTTATAGGTATTTCATATGGAGTTAATAATTAACTGACTGGAGGTTTGTATGGAGAAATTATCAGATACTAATCCTATTACAGAAGCTAAACCTGACCGCAGAATTTTAAAGACTAAGAGAGCAATATATGAAGCTTTAGTTGAACTTATGCAGAAGAAGAAACTCAATTCAATTACTGTTACTGAACTTGCTGCGGCTGCCAATATCAACCGTAAAACATTCTACACATATTACTCAACAGTTAACGATGTTCTTGATGAGGGAATCAATGAACTTATATCATCTCTCAAAGACCTTATGTACGCTATGTCTGAGGACTACAACATGCTTTCACCACAGACTCTGTTCGCTTTTCTTAACACGATTATGTCTGACGCTGATATAGCAAGAGACCTTTTTGCCTCTGACAATGGTAATATGTTATTTAACAGACTTCAGAAAGCATTGCAGGAAACTCTGCTTAAAGAGCTTATTGATAACGACATCAAGATGAACGTTCCTCCAGAACAATACCCATTAATTTCCAGCTTTGTTGCTGGTGGAATGATTTCTGCATATTATGAGTGGATAACTAATCCTAACCAGACTTCACTTGACGATATGGCCCGTACACTGACAACACTTATTATTTCCGGCGTTCACGCATTTGCTTAAGGAGACATTATGACTTTTAATGACAAATTCAAATTCCTAATGGACATAACCAACACTAATAACACTACGCTTGCTACGGCAATCAACATTGATAATTCCGCAGTCAGCCTATACCGCAATGGCAAAAGAAAATGTCCCCGCAATAAAGACGTCCTAAGACGTATGGCGGACTATTTTGCCGGATTAATAAAACTTAACTACCAGCGTAAGGCACTGGCTCTTGCAGCAGATTACTCCCGTTTTACCATTCAAGACCTGTATCCGAATATTCAGAGATGCTTTATCAATGGCTTGCTGATGAGCTTCCCGTTCCAAGTAATCTCGTTGACAGCATTCTCAATGAGAATATTTCATCGTCATCAACTAACACAACACAAGGCATAAGAACAATTGATGTTGTACCTAATGCGACAAGTGTATTATACAGCTGTACCGGAAAACGCCAGGCGATTCTCAGTTTCATTAACTACCTTCTGACGCTCGAAGACCCGGCAACAATATATGTATGGGTAGATGATGATGTGTACAGTATATTTGACAACAAAGACATTATAGATTTCCTGCAGGAACTTATTATGAAGCTGTTAGATTATGGGTATGAAATATGCCTTATCTCACCATCACCTGTTAACACAACACAATTTTTTGAAGAATTCTTCTATTGGATTCCTGCATTTCTTACAGGTCATGTAAAATCATATTATTATCCAAGAATGAGAGATAATCTTTTTTCTAAGATAAGCATAATATATCCAGGGTATGCAGCCGTATATTCAGACTGTCTTTCTTCGATTCCTGACAAGACATTTACTGTACTTACTGCAGAGTCAGCAATTGTCTCAACCAAAGAAGTTGAATTCAAGACATTTTTATCATACTGTCGTCCAACAATGAATATATACGAATCCGCTGAAGATGTCTCAACGTGTTTCCAGAAATTCCTAAACACCCATGCATCACATATACAGAAAGGTCTCTGCCTTCCTCCTGCTGCAATGCCTTCAGAACTTATAGCACAATTCCTATCTGACAATCCTGACAGCCTCGGCGTTAGTATGAAAGCAGCTTACCAGCGTGAAATATTGTCTGATGGCACACGGAATATTGATATCTGTCCCCTGGCAACCGTCAGACAGATTATGACAGGTCGTGTTCCTGTAATTTTTCCTGTTATGAAACAGAATGTTCCTGTATATTACACTCCTAAAACATATGCCATGCATCTTAGGAATATAATCAATATAATGGACACTCATCCTGATTATTATTTCGTTCCGATTGAATACAAACCTGACGACAATGTATGCATAATCGTCAACGAAAGTTCTGAGGCACTTTTAATAAGAACTGCTTTCCCAAGCATGGTTTTTGATTTTAATCATCCACAGCTTGTGCAGAACTTTCAGGAATACCTTTACAGAATTGCCAATGGAGTTGGATATTCTGATATCAATCGTAAGAAAATACATGCACAATTAAAAGACCTTGTATCAGCACTTGAAAAAATCTAGAAAAAAACCGGAGTATTGTATCTATAACAACACTCCGGGGAACTTGTATCTTTTCATATCATTTTATTTCTTACACTACTTCTTAAGCACATTTTTCTTTATATATTCAAATGTATACTCTTCACCTTTGTCTGCAAGCATCTGTAGGAGCTTATGAAGAAGCGCATCTGTTTCCGGATGCATAATATAATGTCCAAGTCCTTTAATATAATAATCCAAAGGGTCTGAATCCTTATATTTTTCTTTGTTATATATCCTGCTGGCAGCAATCCTGTCACAGAACATCTCAGCAACATATTTGACCGGCATCTTCATACCGGCAAGTACAGTTCTGCTACCGTCAACATCATAATCTATCCAGTATTCAAAATGATGCTTATTTCTGCCTTTATGATGCAGCCATGCCTTAGAAACCCCCTCATCTTCACGCTGTGCATTATTGGGACTTCTGTGTCCATCCTGATAATACTTCACTCCCGGTATAAATTCAGATGGCGAATACTTTGACAGATCATGCATCAGCCCCTGCCTGTAAATTCCAAGTTTAAAGCAGTATTTTCTTACCAGTCTTCTGTGCGCATTAACTGTGTGAAGATGTCCATTGAAATTATGCAGCAACTTCTTCAATGTCATACAGCCTCATCCTTTCCATCTTCATTATTCTATATACTCTTCCACATTTCTGTCTATAACCTCACCTGTATCCGGATTAACTGAAATGCCATTAACCACAAGTCTTTCATCAATCTGGATTACAAGACACTGTCTTCCATCAATAACCTGAGTACTTACAATGTCAGTTTTATCTGAATTAATCTTAATTACAACATCTGGCGTCTTTACTTCAAATTTCTTTCCAGATGAAACATTTGATGCAACCAGCTTTCCATGCTCTCCAGCAGCCATTTCAAAATGTTCCTCAAAATTCTCAAGCCTTTCTTCCTTAACGCCGCTCTTTTCAAGCAGATCCTTCATCTCATTTTTATCAAGCATAACAGGCGCCGCACTTTCCTGCTTCTTCTCCTCTATAATCTGCTCAAGATTCTCGTGGATATTCTTCACAACCTGAAGGTCAGCTTCTTCACCAAGTGCTTCGCTTACAAGCGATGTAAATGTTTCCTTCTGCTGCTTGGCAGGAAGCGGAACTGCGCAGTCAAGAAGGCAGTCAAGAAGCCCGTCTTCAAACTCGCTCACATCTTTAGTATAAAACATCGTCATATCCTCATCTGCACTTCTCTTATTAAATGCAGGAAACAGAAATCCTACATCAGGCGCATCAACCATATGATTCTGCTTCTTATCGTGGAAATTATTATCCTCCTCATCATAGCCAAGCCCCGGCTTAGAAAGATTAACATGACATATACTGCATAAAATGTAGCTGTAAACCTCATCAGATGCATCTTCCATCTCAATATTATCAGTCGTAACCGTTGGAATGTCATACACCTGATTAATAAGAATAATCAGATAATTGCCAACATAACTGTAATTATTAATAATCCTGTCATAGAATTCATCAAGAAGTCGTTCATCTTTAAGACCACTGTCTCTTAAGTTCATTAAAAATGTTCTTGCACCTTCATCAGCATATGCATCAACATTAAACTTCATATCAATAAGATTCTTTCCCGGTGTACCTGAAAGAGTCTTCTTAAATATATCAAAATATTTGTGCTTCTCTTCTTCTGGAAGATTAAGAAAATTCTCATTAAACTGTGTTATTTTATTTCGCTCGCCATCAACATAGCAGCCGCATAATCTTAATATTCCACAATTCTCTAATGTATATTGTGATTTAATTTCATTAAGTTCTTTTCTTGTCATGATTAACTCCATCTTAGAAATTCTGTGCATATCATTAAATATAACAACGTTGGGATATTATAACACATTTTATTTCTCCGCAGTGTACTTTCCATGTACATTCTCATAGCTTACTGCTACAGTATTCCAGCATATAAAAAACTTCCCCGGTTCTGGGGGAACCGGGGATGAGTAGAGGGGATAGAAATATAGTCAAATATAAGGAATTATGGAGTTATCCTTATATCTTTGTGTAATGTTATCAGCAAAGTCAATCAAACTCATTCAAACAAATTCAATTTTTCTCGCTTTCATTTATATTATAGCATATTATTTATGTCAATCAACAGATTTTTTGCTAAATTTCGAAAAAAAACAGTATTTTTGTCGAATTTTTGTCAATTTTTATGACATTAGTTGTCAATATTATTTATTTCCTCTTTATACCCCCTTGCAGTGGGTGTTATTGCCAGTCCTCCTTCTCCGGTTTCTTTAAGACATGCTGGCATGTCATCTCCTATTCTTCTCATGGAATCTATGACCTCATCAGCAGGAATTACGCTTTTAATACCTGCCATTGTCATCTGTGCTGCTGTAATCGCATTGACAGCCCCAGAAACATTTCTCTTAATACATGGAACTTCAACTAGACCACACACTGGATCACATGTAAGTCCGAGCATGCTCTTTAACGCAAGTGCAAGCGCATTGGCACAGCCTTTGCTGTCTGCTCCCTGCATATATGCAAGTCCAGCAGCTGCCATTGCACTTGCTGAACCAATCTCTGCCTGACAGCCTCCTGCCGCTCCTGCAATAGATGCATTTTCAGCAATCACTGCTCCAATTCCTGCAGCAATTAAAAGTGCTTTAACACATTCCTCTTCTGTAACATTAAAACATTTTTCATAAGACAACAACACGGCTGGTATAACGCCACACGACCCCGCGGTAGGCGCAGCAACAATTCTTTTCATGCATGCATTGGATTCGCCCATTTTAAGTGCCTTCTCCATAACCATGCCTATGAAATCTCCACAGATATTATTGCCCGACTCATTATACTGACGCATTCTGTATCCGTCGCCTCCTGCCATTCCACTGGGCGATTTTAGCTGCCAGTCGTATAATTCATCTGCGCTTTTCATTGCCCGGTACATCTGCTTCATCTGTGCAAATACATCACGTTCTGACATCATTTTGTCCTGTGCCTGTCCCGTAAGAACAACCTGCCAGATTTCCTGATTATTATCTATGCTTAATTTTACAAGGTCACTTATTGAATGATATTCTGCCATAAAACCTCCTGCTTTTGATAACTCCAATTACTATATTCAATATCTATATTTAATTACAACATTTATCTTTGATTAAAATGTTATATCACATTGTCATATCATGCATTCACATCATACCAAGATAAGTCACTTTAACAACCCCTTCCGCATGCCTTAACCAGTTAATTCCGTCCTCTGGTACTTCCTGGTCGCATTCAAGCACCATAACAGAATTACCGCCCCTGTTGGCCCTGTATAACTGCATTGTGGCAATATTGACAGATTTATGTGCAAGCATTGAAGTAACTTCCGCAACATGCCCTGGCTGATCCATATTATGAACAACCAGAGTCGGGTAATCTCCTGAGAAATTCGTAGTAATTCCGTCAATCTGTGCAATATTAATTCTCGAACCACCAAGCGACTCCCCTACAATTTCAAGTTTGCCGAAATATCTTTCTAACTTTCCCTATTTTACAGGATTTTCAGCCCATTCATTAGTGAAATGATATGTATTTTCCCTTATTTTTGCCCTTATGAGATAATCGTAAGGGAAATAAGGGAAAGTTTTATTTAGTCGTTGCCTGCCACTTTATCAAGTAACTTTGCGGATTCCCGCTTGGCTTTTCTTGTGGAATGGGCGTAGACATTCATTGTGGTACTGACATCTGAGTGTCCTAACAGTTCCTGTACATCTTTCGGAGCTGCTCCATTTGCCAGAAGGTTGCTTGTGTAGGTGTGTCGCAACTGGTGAAAATGAAATCCTTCAAATCCATCCAGTTTCTGAGCAATCTTCCTGCAAACAATTCCTAACGTGCTTGGCAGTTCCAAACTTCCATCCGGTCTTAAGCAGACAAAGGATATTTCCTTATAATCTTCTGGAACATTCTCTGTTCCGTCCAGATGATAGAACTCATAGTAAACTCTGTTTTTGTCTTTTACTTCTCTGTAGTAGTTTTTGTGGTAAAGTTCTCCGTACTGCATTCGGTTTTTAAGTTGTTCCTTTCGGGCATTGCGAAGAATCTCTGCCAGTGTATCTCCAAAATCAACAATCCTTACCTTTTTTCGTTTGGTTGGTCCGATGATATTCTTGTGCCTTGAACCATCATATCGGATACTGCGTCTGATCGTAAGGCACTGTTCTTCAAGATTTACATCCTGCCATGCCAGACCACAGGCTTCACCGATACGAAGTCCTGCATAATAAGCTATCTGGATTGGAAGTATTGCCGGTGGATTGTAATCCTGTAGAAATTCAATCAGTCTTTCATAATCCTCTCGTGGAATTGGCTGTATATCGCCATCCATGTCATCATCAGAAAACAGGTCAACCTCATCCGTCTGGTATTTCAGCTTAATATACTGCATCGGATTGAAAGTGATATATTGCTTTGGTGATACTGCAAACCGGAATGACTGCTGTAATACTGCCGAGAAAGAACGAATGTAATCTTTGCTGTAACCTTTTCTTTCTGAACCATCTGGATAAGTGCCACCAAAGGAAAGCAGATCGAAGAAGGCTTGTAAATGCTCAGATGTTACATTTTTCAACTTTCTCTCTGAAATTGGATGCTTCTTGATGTTGGTAATAGCACCAAGGTAATTCTGGACTGTCCCATTACTGAGAGTACCGGTCTTTAATTCTTCCTCTGCCCATATATCAAGTAATTCTCCAACTGTAATATTTTCCGACTTTGCAATGAATTTCTTGCTTTCGTAATCGTCCATTGCCTGACGGAGCAGTTTTTCCGTTTCACTTTTGCTTTCTGTTCCAGCGTATTCTTTCTGAACCAGATTGCCGCTTGCATCTTCTACATAGAAGCGGTAGTACCATTTCTTTCCTTTTTTTCTTACAGATCCTTTTGCCATAATCGTGTGTCTCCTTTCGATATCAGACAATCGGAACTGATGAAATGCTTCTTGCGTGTAGGCATCTTATGGACAAGTCCATAAGCCAATTCGCCGCTCGTCAAATCTGTAAACAGCCTGACTTGCTCGTGCTCATTGTATCATAACTCCGGTTGTCGTTCTATACCGAATCGGAATCCTCATACAAAACTTCTGATAAAAGATTTTCAAGCCTTTGTTCTGCCATTTCCGGTTTCTTGGAATAGAGCCTTACAATATCTGCCATATCATTAAAGGCATTAACGGTATGGGTGATCTCCCGGAGAAACATAATCTCGTTATATTCATCATTCGATTCAAATCCCATTGCCTTTGCAATATCCGCTTCATTCGTGTTGCCCTTGTAATTCTTGCAGGCAAACTGGAATGATTCAAGAAACAGGTTATATTGCTTTAACATCAACAGCAGTAAATCTTTGGAAAAAGCATCTTCCTTTTTACTAAGGTCGAGAGGTAACTGTTTGAGAATATCGCCCATTGCATCACGAATCTGTAATTCTTTCTTATCCGTAATATCGGTTTCGTATTCATCGGTTTCCCCCTTGAGCCATTCAATAGATACATGAAGTGCTTCCGAAAGACCTTCCAGCACCATCTTTTTGGTATTGTCAATCGAACCATTCTCATAACGCAGGATTGTGGAAGCGGTAACTCCCATCTTCTCTGCAACATAAGGCTGTGTCAGATTTAATTCCAGACGACGCTGTTTTGCCCTGCTACCTATCAGCTTGCGTAGTTCTTTATCTTTCATGCTGATTGCCTCCTTTTTCGGTATGTATGAATTATAGCATGTACCTCACATAATTGCAATATGCAATATAATAATTATTTTTAAAATTTCATAACGCTTGACAACACAATATAAAACCGCTATACTAACAGCACAACAAAAATTGCATAATGCAATTTATAAGGAGGTGACAAGATGACGGAAAGAAAGATTGCATTATCCATCGAGGAAGCAGCCGACTATACAGGAATTGGCAGAAACACTTTGAGAAAGCTGGTTGAATGGAAGAAGCTTCCGGTATTAAAGGTCGGAAGAAAAGTCCTTATTAAAACTGACATTCTGGAAAAGTTCATGGAAGCCAACGAGGGGCGTGATCTGAGGGATAAAGGAAATGTAAAAGCTGTCACAAGAAATGTGGCAACTTAAAAAGGCGGCTTCCTAAGAAACCGCCAAAGGTTCTATCAGACCGAAGCCATGATATACCTACACGCAAGAGGATTATACCATGTGCTTCTCCTGATATGCAACCGGGAACTGTTGTTTATCGGAAAAAGAAAGGATGAAGACGATATGGCGAAATCAACAAAGACTTATGAAGAAAGAATACGTGCATTAGAGAAAAAGGAACAGGAAAGCATTGAAGCTACAAAAAAGCTCATTGCACAGCGGAAGGAACTGGAAAAGCGAAAGAAAGCAGAGGAAAGTAAAAAACGAACCCATAGGCTCTGTCAGATTGGTGGCGCAGTGGAATCGGTTCTTGGCTGTCCGATTGAGGAGGAAGATTTACCAAAGTTGATAGGCTTCTTAAAAAGGCAGGAAACAAACGGAAAGTTTTTCTCAAAGGCGATGCAGAAAGAGCCACTTACAGATATGGAGGAAGTGTAATGGCGGAGGGAGTGGTTTTTCCATTCCCTTCATTGCCTTTGAATGAAGGGCGCACTTATGGACAACCAGAGGTCGTCCTTATAAGTTTGCCACAAGTGGCAACCGGTCTGCGCTTACGCTTGCCGGGCTCGTTCCGTCGGCGGGGCTTTCAGCCAGACCTGCTCATGCCGCAGGGGGCACTCTTGCGCAGAGGGCGTTCCGACAGCTTCACTTCTGCCAAACCAGAAGAAGATGCTGTCGGAAATCAATGCCGGATACGGCAGAAAGGGGGAATCGTATCATGGCGATATTTCACTTTACAGTAAAGATTGTCGGGCGCAGTAAAGGAAAATCTGTCATATCCGCATCGGCATATCTTAATGGAGATGTGATGAAGAATGAGGAAACAGGCAGAATCAGTTACTATACTTCCAAAAAGGAAGTCGTCTACACCAGTCTGATGATGTGCGAAAATGCACCTCCTGAATGGCTGCATGTACCGGAAGAAAATATAAAAAGGTTTCAACAGTCTATCCGTTATAAAAGAGCGGATGATAAAGATGCCGCACTGGAAAAGTTTAAAATCACATTTCAGAAACAGCGTCTATGGAATGAGGTATTGAAGATAGAAAAAAATGCAGATGCACAGCTTGGACGCTCATTTGAATTTTCCCTGCCGAAAGAATGGAGCAGACAGGAACAGATTGATTATACAACCGAATATATTCAAAAGACTTTCGTGGATAAGGGAATGTGTGTCGACTGGAGCATACACGATAAGGGCGATGGAAACCCACATGTGCATTTACTTGTAACCATGCGACCATTCAATCTGGATCATTCATGGGGCAGCAAAGAAGTCAAGGACTGGGATTTTGCCAGAGATACTGACGGAAATATCGTGGTTGATGAATCCCACCCGGACTGGTGGCAGGATAAGAAAAATCCTGACCGGCATGGAATCCGCATTCCGGTACTTGATGAAAACGGAGTACAGAAAGTCGGGGCAAGAAACCGAAAACAATGGAAACGGGTTCTGACCGATGCTACCGGCTGGAATAATCCAAAGAATTGTGAGTTATGGCGAAGCGAATGGGCTGGGATGTGTAACCGGCATTTATCCATAGACAATCAGATTGACCACCGCTCTTATGAAAGACAGGGCAAATTAAAAATCCCTACGATTCATGAGGGTGCGGATGCAAGAAAGATTGAGGAAAAATATCTCACCGGACAGATATGGAATGGTTCATGGAAGGTAGAGGAAAACCAGATGATTAAAAAACAAAATGCACTATTGCAAAAGGTAATTGAAACCTTTGGTAAGGTATCCGGTGCATTGTCGATGTGGAGGGAGTGGTTGAATGACATTAGAAGAAAGCAAAGAAGTAATTCCCATGATGGAAGCAATGATTACACAGATAGAGGAACAGCAGAATATCATGGCAGAGATGCTTCAGGAAATACAGGAAAAGGACGAGAAGCTGATGTGCTTTCAGGAGCAGGAAGAACGATTGCAGCAATTAGAGAGCGAATTATCAGAACTGCTTCAAATCTTGCCGGATACAGAAGAACTGTTGATACTTCTGGAAGAAAAGACAGACCAGATACAGAAGCTTACAGACGAAAATCAGCAATGGCAGGAATTGGCACAGAAATTAAACAGCGAGAACCGGCTATTGCAGAAACAGAACAGCGAATTACTGAACTTGAACAGCAATTAGAGAAAGGAAGGTCGATTGATGAACGAATTAAGAAACTCAAAGAGCGACGATCAACTGGAAGAGTTGCTTCTGCTGACAGAGCAGATGCAGGAAGAACTCGACCAGAAAGACAGGACTATCCGGGAACTGAAAATGCAGCTCGACGAATCGCTGACCTTGAACGAGAGGTTAAACAGCGAGAACAGAGCAGGGAACATTCAAGCCTTAAAGAACGACTTGAGGAAAACAAAAGAATTGTTGCAGAGAGAGAAAGAGAAAACGCACGCTGCCGAAATCATGACAGAGGAATGTCAAGATAAGCTAAGGCAGGCAGAACAGGAACGGGACTATGCACTCTCTCATCAGAAAAAAGTAGAGATACCGGTTGAAAAGCCAGTACTCTATCAAAAGTGTGGGAACTGTAACCTGACAGCTTATCTGAAAGCCAAGGAAAAGTATGATACGCAGAGAGAAAAACTGGCAGGCAGATATAAAACAAAAACAGCCATGTATGAAGCATTGATGTTTCTGCTGATATGGTATTCCGTATCAACTACTCTTTTTCAGATGATACGGTCAAAAATATTTATTTCTGATTGCGTGGTATTCTTTGATACAATCGCCACTTTTATACAGACCATTGCAGGGTGGATTATACTGACAGGAAAGAACATGGCACAGATTAGTAATGGAATATCCAATCCTGTCGTTGCCGGAATTGTATATTGGCTGATAAGAATACTGATCTGCGGTGGATGTTTGGTGGGTGCTGGAATACTTGTAGCATTTATAGAGATAAAGATTGCAGAGTTATATAAGAAGTGCTGTTGGGATATGATTACCATAATGGTAATACTTATAAGCATGGCAACAGCTATCTACTTTGGGAAGTGGATAAAGACAACATTGCCAATCAATCTGCTATTTCTCTTATTATTCGTGCAACTGGTATATGTTGGAATCAGGTGGTATGTAAAGGGATGGCGAGAAACAAGGGGATATCATTAAAACAAAAATACCGATATTTTATTGGTACTATATGTCTTTACTTTCGTGCTAATATATATTATCATATTAGCACGAAAGGAGAAAGCATATGACTCAGTTTGAAAAATTAGATTTGTTGTTGCGTGAATGTGGAGGGACAATTCAGACATTTCAAGTTCTAAATAATGGAATTAGTAAGTCTGTGTTTTATGCATATGTGAAGGAACGAGGATTAGAACAAGCTGCTCATGGTGTGTATGTATCGCCGGATACGTGGACAGATGCAATGTACCTTTTGCATTTACGTTGTGGTCAAGCTGTATTTTCTCATGAAACTGCATTGTTTTTTCATGATTTAACGGACAGAGAGCCTTTGAAATACACCATAACAGTAAGAACTGGATATAATCCAAGTCGTTTGCAGGAAGACGGTTTTCAAGTGTACACAGTAAAAAAGGATTTACATGAAATAGGAATCATAGCTATGCAGACATCATTCGGACATTCCGTTCCCGTTTATGACATGGAGAGAACAATTTGTGATCTGCTTCGTAGCAGAAAAAATGTTGAAATGCAGGTCTTTCAAGACGCATTGAAACAATATGCAAAACGTAAGGATAAAAACTTACGGATGCTTATGAAATACGCAGCTATGTTTCATGTTGAAAACATACTTAGACCATATTTGGAGGTGTTACTTTAGATGATAACAACGGCAAGACAATTAAAGGATTTAATTCGTAATATGTCAAAGAAAAAATCCGCAGATGCACAGATTTTGATGCGGAATTATATGATGGAACGTTTTTTAGAACGAATTTCTTTATCAGAGTATAAAAACCAGTTTATATTAAAAGGTGGAATGCTTGTGGCGGCAATGGTTGGTCTGGATGCCAGAGCTACTATGGATCTGGATGCTACCATAAAAGGCACTAATGTTAGTGTGGAGGATGTAGAAATGATTATATCCCAAATTATATCAATTCCACTGGACGATGGTGTTTCATTTCGGGTCAAACGGATATCGGAAATCATGGAAGAAGCAGATTATCCTGGTGTTCGTGTAAGCATGGAAACGAAATTTGATGGTGTAATCACACCATTAAAGATTGATATTTCTACAGGGGATGTAATTACACCAAGAGAAATCAAGTACAAATTTAATCTTATGCTTGAAGACCGCACTATTGAGGTATGGGCATATAATCTGGAAACGGTATTGGCTGAAAAATTGGAAACTGTTGTTAGTCGAAACGTTACAAATACACGAATGAGAGATTTTTATGATATTTATATTTTACAAAAGTTGTATGGAGAACAACTCCAAAAACAAGTTTTATGGACTGCACTTGTGGCTACAGCCAAAAAAAGGGGAACATTAGACCTGATAGAAGCTGAGGATATAAGAGAAATATTTGATGAAATTGAATCAAGTCCGGTTATGGAGACCTTATGGAAAACATATCAAAAAAATTATTCTTATGCTGCTGATATTTCATGGCATGCAATTGTGAAGTCAATCTGTGCATTATATGGAAGTATATTGGAGAATATGTATGACACATAAAAAACTGATATGTAAATTACGTTAGCATTTTGAGTTGCCTAAATTCGAAAGTTAGGAAAATCTTAATAATTTCTCAGGCAATCCATTGTGAATTTAGATGTTGTATTTGCTATACTTAATTGGAAATATGAGCAAAGGAGTTGAAAATATGTCTGAAAAGATATTGATTATAGATGACGAGCAAGATATAGCGGATCTGTTGGAGGTCTACTTGAAAAACGAAAATTACGTCGTTTATAAATTTTACTGCGCAACGGATGCCATGTCGTGTATTGAAAGCGGCGACATTGATCTTGCCATTCTGGATATTATGCTCCCGGATATGAACGGCTTTTCACTTTGCCAGCTTATCCGAAAGAAATACACTTATCCAATCATAATGCTAACGGCTAAAATTGAGGAAACGGATAAAATAACGGGGCTGACATTTGCTGGGGTTAGATAGCGATACTTTTTACATCTACCATGTTGCGGCGGTCATGGTTGACAACTTGCGTCGGCTCCTGCTCGGTATCAACCTGTCCGACAAAGCTATAATGGATTTCGATTTTCCGGGTGTTGGTTTCCCGGTCTAATTCATGTATCAAAATACGGTCGATAAACTCATGGACGTTTTCATAGGTCAATTCCTGTATGTCGCTGTATTTCCCGACAATCTGAATAAACCTTGATATATCCCTTTTTCGCTCGGTAACGGTTGCGATCTGCTGTTGTAACTCGTCTATCCTTGCGGCAAGGGATTTCTTTTCGTCCTCATAGCCGGAAGTTAGAAACACAAACCGTTCATCTGTCAGTCTGCCTAATGCGTTGTCCTCATACAGCTTGCGGAAAAGCGTGTCAAGTTCGGTCATACGCGCCTGTGCTTTGAAAAGTTCCTTTTGCTGCTGCGCTAATGCCTTTCTCGCTTCCATGTCGCCGTACTCGGTAGCTTTACAGATAAAGTCCTGTTCGTGTTCCTTAACATACCGCAAAACCCGCCGCATATCTTCCAGCACTAAATCAAGAAGTACGTTTTTGCGGATATAATGAGAGGTACACTCGCTGCCTGTCCTTGCCCTGTTGCGCCATGCGCCGCAAGAATAGGAAAACTTGCGCGGCTCGATATTTACGCCCTGTTGGTAATACATCTTATGTCTGCAACCAGCGCAAAACAGCAAGCCGGAAAAAATATCAATCTCCGCTGCTTTTGTCGGGCGGTGGCGGGTAGCAATCCGCTTTTGCGCAAGTTCAAAGGTTTCCTCGTCAACAAGCGGCTCATGGGTGTTTGGGAAGAAATAGCGTTGT
The DNA here is from genome assembly GCF_003466705.1 of Eubacterium sp. AM46-8. Taxonomy (NCBI): domain Bacteria; kingdom Bacillati; phylum Bacillota; class Clostridia; order Eubacteriales; family Eubacteriaceae; genus Eubacterium; species Eubacterium sp. AM46-8. Next base: position 9,022 of record NZ_QSEU01000003.1, on the reverse strand, counting down.
TCTTCTTCGTTCTTCCGGGTCTTTTTCGACTTGTAGGATACCTTGTGAGTTTTCGCGGTTATGGTATGCCCTAAATATTCCTGCCTTGCTAATATGTCATAGAGCGTTTTGTCCGGCCAAGTATAGGGGGCGATCATTGCCCGCTGATACCGCGCCTGTCCTGTACGCTGATAGCGCAACGCTCCAATCGTCAAGACTTTGTTTTCCGCAAGCCATTTTTGGATTTCGCACATACGCACGCCGCTAACAAACATAGCGAAAACCTGTTTGACAATCGGCGCGGTTTCCGGGTCGGGTATAAGGTGGTGGCGGTTGTTCGGGTCTGGGATATAGCCGTATGGATATTCCCCGTTGACGCGCTCGCCTTTTTGCGCCTGTGCCTGTTTAACTGCGCGGATTTTCTTGCTTGTGTCGCGGGCGTAAAACTCGTTAAACCAGTTCCGCAAGGGGGTAAACTCGTTATCCTCCCGCGCTGTGTCAACTCCGTCGTTGATCGCGATATAGCGTACTCCGTTTTCGGGAAATACAATCTCTATGAGTTCGCCCGTTTTCAGATAGTTTCTGCCAAGACGGGAAAGGTCTTTGGTAATGACCGTCGCCACTCGTCCGGCTTCCACTTCCTGCAACATCGCTTGCAGCCCCTCGCGCTCAAAACTCACGCCGGAAAATCCGTCGTCCACAAAAAACTTTGTGTTCAAAAAATGGTGTTCGTCCGCATAGCGTTGAAGTATCATTTTTTGGTGCTGTATGCTTCCGCTTTCTCCGGCTTGCATATCCTCTTGACTTAAACGGCAGTAAAGGGCGGTGATTTTATTCGACTGTAACATTAGTCCTCCTTTCCGACAGCCGAATAAACAGGTATAATGTGTTGCTATCATTATACCATATCCCGCCGCCTAATGCACTACTCGGACGCTAAAAATCCCGGATTTCCGGGCTTTTTCTGCAAATCCTTTACAATGAGTTTCTCAATCTTTTTATGGATTGTATCGGTTGCCTTTTCACTCGGCAACGCTTGAACAAGATAGGTGATTTTCCCTATTTTGCGTTCGGTTGTAATTGTCTGTTTTTTATCCATTAGAAAAACCTCCTTTTCCTGTATGGATAAACTATATTCGTCAAAAGGCAAAAACGGGCGGTTGTTAGCTGCAACCTCACGGGAGTTTCACCCCGGCCCATGCTTATGGGTGCGCCGCGCAATACTTTGAGGGTGTTCAACGCGGGAGTATCATTGTGCCGCCTTGTATGTCGTCGCCCACAAGCTGCTAAACCTGTTTTACGGCGCGGTAGTTCTCGCTCGGCTTTTCCCCTATGGGGAAAAGCTGTCATGGCGTACCCGCCGACTGGCTCGGTACAGACGGAATGTACCCGTTTGCCTGTTATGCTGCGCACCAAAGGCCGCTTTCTTTGTCAAAGAACAATAGGCTTTGTCGGCCTGCAAAAGCACATCAACAGCGGATATGCTTTTGCGGAACGACAAATAGCCCATAACGGGAAGCGTGGAAAGGGGACACGCTCCCCGCATGGGCTAAAAGATTATCCTACATGAAAAGCAAGGGTGCGGGTAATAAGGCGCACTTGCAGCCTGTTACGCATTTCCTCGTCCACATAGGAATAGGTATTGCCCGCGTCGTCTTTCAGCGTGCGGGTACAAAGTTTCGCTATGTAACCCTCGTAGTGCTTCAAGATCGCGCACATGGCGGTTGTGTCGCCGTTTGCCGCTGCGGAAATGACAGGGAACGGCAACAGATTTTCAGACTTCCTAACGGTATTCATCATCTGCTTTTCCCTCCAAATACTGTTTGATTTTCGCAAGCGCGGATTTCCTGTGCCGGAAAACCGTCGTGCGTACAACATTCAGCAGTTCGCCAATTTCCGCGTCGCTCATATCCAAGAAGTAGGACAAAAGGATAATGTCGCGTTTCCTTTCGGGCAAAGCGTTAAGGGCTTCGGCAAGCAGTTCATTTTTGACGAGTACATCAAAGCCGGACACTTGAAAACGGAAATAATCGCTTTCGTATTCGTCCGTTGTGAAAAGCTGCGCGAGTTCGCTTTCGCTCAAATCCGAAAAAGTAACTTCGCGTGCTGCGCGTTTCGCAAGAGTGCGGCGGTGGCTTTTCGCTTCGCCGACCAAAGTTTTCTTTGCTAATGCGTCGTACTGATGTTGTATTCTTTCCTTGTCGGAAGAAGATAGCTCCATAGAGTTCACCTCCTTCCCGCGTGGAGTAGAGGACGGGAGTTAAGGGCTTGTCCTCTCTGCCCCTTTCGCTCCGTACCCGTTCGGGAGATGGCTCTTGAGTGCGCTTTTCAGAAAAAAGTTGAAAAAAGCAAAATGCGCCCGTCCGCAAGACGCGGACGGGCGCAAAGGAAATGTAAGCAGTAGCTAAATGTATTGACAGTTCACATTCATAGCCGGAATATCCCGCTTGCGGAGCATAGCTTTTTTTGACCGCAAAGCATTAGGCGGGTTACAGTAAATAAAAATGGACACGGCGATACCTCCCCGATACCGCCGTATCCTTAAAAAAGGGCGACTTTAATACACTACCCGCAATCCATTCTATAATAGGGAACAGCGGCTTTTGCGCAATATTAAATAAAAAAGCCGATAACACATAGGTTTTTTGACCTAATGCGTTATCGGCTCTGCGTCTATGCGTCTGGCACTTTTAATCATTTTTTTTTGAATTTATTATATGTGTTAGCTAACTGTCCACAAGCCGCGTTAATCTCTCTGCCATGAGAAACTCTCATAGTAACTTCAAGTCCTGCTTGCTCTAATTGATGTTTGAATGCAACTATTTCCCGTTTCTGTGGTGCTTTAATTCTTGAATTGCTTGTTGGGTTGTATTGTAACACGTTAATCATAACTTTTTTGCCCCGAAACCATTTTGCAAGTTGTCTTACATCTGAGGGCCGGTCATTTATACCCGGTAAAAGCAAATACGCAAAGACAATTTTGCGATTATGCCTTTCAGAATAGGATAAGGCTTGCTTAACAACATCTTCAATAGCATATATGCGCATGTGAGGAATAATACGATTTCTTGCAGATTGTGTTGCTGCGTGTAAAGATATTGTCAACTGAATTTTAAGATGTTCCTCGCGCAATTTTTTTAATTGATCGACCGGACCAACTGTTGATATGGTAATGCCGTCGGTTGGAAAGTTGAGCCCATATCTATCTCGGAGAATATGGATTGCTTTTATCAAGTTGTCATAATTGAATAAAGGCTCTCCCATACCCATAAAAACGATACGGTTTACTTTTCGACGCAACAATATAATCTGTTGTACGATTTCTGACGATGTTAGATTACGAACAAAGCCATTTCGCCCGGACTCACAAAAAATACAACCAACAGGACAACCGACTTGTGTGCTCACGCAAACAGTTCCACCATCTCGCCGCTTGATAAAAACCGTTTCAATGTATTTGTTGTCTTTCAGTTCGTAAACATACTTTTCAGTATCACTGCTTTTGCAAATATTTTTTACCAACATTGATAGATTTTTTTTGCGTGGTAATTGCTTATATAATTCTTCATATAAGGCTTTTGCTTCATTCTCGCCAATAACTTCCGACATTTCTTTGTAAGTAAATCCGTATGGATCATTCCGTACTTCCGCAGGCGTATATTTAGGTAAACGTTTCATTTTTATATCCTTTCTTCTAAATAATAAAAGTTTGTTTTTCTGTATTTTTGATTACAATCTCTAATTTTTCTACATCAATGATATGCGTCAATTTGCATTTAGGGCAGAAAAGAGGAAAATCTTTTAATACAGTATTATGAAATACTTGAACTCTCGTCTTTCCGTTACAAATCGGACATTTTATCCAATATTTTTTAAGCATTATATTTCACTCGTCCTTTTTACACAAAAAAATGCAGGTCAATCCTCAACATGAGCATTGACCTGCATTTATAATGCACAGAGCAGTACAACAAAACTAAGGCATAGCTTGCACTATGTCTATACTATATCTATACGTCGTTAGTTTTTTGTATAGCATCCGCAAAATAAGCATGACAAAAAAGCCCATGTTGAAAATGGGAAAATCCTTTTTTTCAATGCTTATCTAATACGCATGCTATGCAACATAAACGCCACCTCCTTTTACATAAATTTTATTTTATCAGAAAATCAGTCTACTGTCAATACACAACAGGAAGTATTTAACCTAATGATATGAATTGTGTGGACATATCCAAAAAGAAAGGTGAACTGTAAAATGTAACAGGGTGAATGAAAATGGCAAAAAGACCCGTACCATTGTACGACTTTAAGGCTTTCGGGGCAGCTATAAAAGCCGCGAGAAATGAATACGGCGAGAGCCGCAAAAAGGTAAGCGACGAGTTATATATTTCCCCGCGCTACCTTGCGAATATCGAGAACAAGGGACAACAGCCGAGTTTACAGGTATTCTATGACCTTGTAACCCGGTATCATATTTCGGTAGATCAATTTTTCTTCCCGAACAGCAATGCGGAGAAATCCACCGGGCGGCGGCAGCTTGACGCGCTGCTGGACGGTATGAGCGATAAAGGCATACGGATTGTAACCGCAACAGCAAGGGAGATAACGGAAGTCGAAAAAGCAGAGGATTAACCTCACAATATGAGAAATCGGGAGATTGCAGCGCATGGCGGCTGCAATCTTTTTTTGCGTCCAAAATCAAAGGAACGCGCAACAAATACCGCCTTTCGGTGGGGGTATGGAGTAGATAGCAAGCACAGCAAACGAGTACCCGTTTGCGGAAAATGCTTGTTGGATAATCCCAAACCCTTATACCGAAAGGCGGTGCGGAAATGGAAAACCGAAAGAGAAATATACAGATGAAGTTTTACGTTACGGAAGAAGAAAAGCGGCTGATCGACGAGAAGATGAAGCAGCTTCCCATAAAGCAGTATGGGGCATACTTCCGTAAAATGGCGATAGACGGGTATATTCTTGTCGTTGACCGAAGCGACACAAAAGCATATATCCGGGAACTGCAAGCGGTGAGCCGGAACATCAACCAAATTGCAAAACGCGCCAATGCGACGGGGACGGTTTACAGGCAGGATATAGAGGACATTAAAAAGGCGGTGGACGAGATATGGCGGTTACAAAGACGCACCCTATTAAATCAACCTTAAAGGCTGCGATAGACTATATCTTAAATCCCGAAAAGACAGACGGGAAGCTGCTTGCGTCCTCTTTCGGCTGCGGGCTGGAAACCGCCGATATTGAGTTTGCATGGACGCGGGAAGCTGCCGGAGATCGCGGCACACATTTAGGGCGGCACTTGATACAATCCTTTGCGGTGGGAGAACAGTCAATGCGGAGCATATAGCCAACAGAGGTGTAAACATCAATACTGTTGCGCTTGGGATTGTATTCTGCAAATATTGTTCTCATCGTATTAAATCTCCTTATCGTTAAATCAATCATTTGTTGCAAAAATCAGAAGCATTTCAATCAGTTCACAATGTCACTTTTATTTTGTGTTATACTGTTTTATATAATTTTCTTGCCCTTGTTTTTGCCCTTATCAGAGTTCGTAAACACTGGTGGGACGATATAACGCAAGGGAAACAATAAGGGAAAGCTCACCTGCGATAAACTTTGTGTTTTCAAGGGATTGAGAGATATTTGATAATAAAATATAACAGTTATTAAATCCCTTGGAATATATGAAATCTCAATTCAAGTTTTTTCCCAGTTACTGATGTAAGCAGAATCTGTGCTGTATTCGGATGTGCCTCTCTTAATGTTGATTTCCCAAAAACAACTTCTATGCCATGCTCCTTAGCAATCTCAAAACTATTTGGAATTCTCATGTCATCAGGCTTCATTCCAAGCAATCCTGCCACAAGGGCCTTTCTTGTTCCATGCCCCTTTCCAGTTGCCAGAAACGACCCGTATAAAAGTATCTCAGCTTTTGCTATAGGTTCTCCCATAAGTTTGCCAGCTATATATCCGATTCGTACTGCTCCGGCAGTATGTGAACTTGACGGACCAACCATCACAGGACCTATTATGTCAAATATATCCATACAATATCCTTCTTTCTATTTAATTCAAAACATTTTATTTCAGATGTTCATCTAAATGTTCAATATATCTTAAAAAAGCCATCGCTCCCTGCATGGAAGCGATGGCATCTTTGCTATCTTCATCTTTAGAATACTATTCTGGAAGCTTTTTGTAAAGTGTAAAATACATAGTTGTGAAGCTTGCCAGACCCCCTATTGCGTTAGAAATTGGCTCAGCAATAAACACGCCTTCAACGCCAAGCCCCAACATAGGAAGTACAATTGTAAGTGGTACAACAATAATTACTTTTCTGAATATTGAAAAAAATACTGCTCTCTTGGCACATCCTAATGCTGTAAATGTTGATTGTCCCACGAACTGGAACGACATAAAGAAAAAGCCAAAGAAATACAGCTTTAATGCATGTTCTCCTAAACTTATCATAGTCTTATCAGTTGTGAATACCGACAGAATTTCTTTAGGAAATATAATTACAGCCAGCCACACAACAAGCATATATAAAAATCCTATTGCCGCCGTGAATCTTATAGCTTTTCTGACTCTCTCATACTGTTTTGCTCCATAATTGTACCCAAGAACAGGTTGTGCACCACTTCCAAGCGTACTTCCTGGAACAGAAAGAATCTCCCTGACAGAGTTAATTACAGTCATAATTCCAACGTACATGTCTCCACCATACATAAACAGCATTTTATTGCAGACAATCTGCACAAGGCAGTTAGTTCCCTGCATAACAAATCCCGATATACCAAGAGATGTTATCTTCCCAACCATACCAGCCTTCAGAATCAAATTTTCTTTTTTTATATGGTAAAACGTCTTCTTCCCGATAAAAAAGCTTACAACCCATACAAATGAAACTCCCTGACTTATAACAGTAGCTATCGCTGCACCATAGACTCCCATATGTAATCCGTATATGAATATTGGATCAAGAATAAGATTAATAACTGCGCCGAGCATAACAGTCATCATTCCTTTTTGGGGATACCCCTGTGCATTAATAAAGCCGTTAAGCCCCGTTGATAGTACTGAAAACATTGTACCAAGAAGATATATTTTAAGATACTGGTCAGCATATACATATGTTTCTTCACTTGCCCCAAAAATGAAAAGCACAGGTCTTTTAAAAATGTAACATAAAACCATAAGAACAATTGATGTAATTGTCAGCAATGAAACAACCTGACCTAATATGAGCTCAGCTTTCTTTTCCTCTTTAGCACCTCTTGCCATAGAAAAAAGCGGCACACCACCTGTTGAAAACAGATTAGTAAATGCCGCAACAAGTGTCGTAATAGGAAAAACCAGACCGATTCCCGTCAAAGCATTGCTTCCAATAACTGGAAGACGTCCGATATATATACGATCCACCACATTATACAGAATCTGTATAAGTTGTGCGACCATTAGAGGAATCGCCTGATTAATAACATTCTTCCAGACTTTTCCCTGTGAAAAATCATTGCTCATTATAGTCCCTCATCATTCGAATGTTCTGTAATATCTTTAGCATCTACGATGATATCTGGTGCTGTTCTACCTTTTGAAGATGTTTCTGAAGCCTTAGATGAAGCTCCTCCAGCCTTACTCTTGTAACCTGCAACAATCTCTCCAGCTACTTCTCCAAGCTTATTTCCTGCCTTTTTTATACCTTTTTCAGCAGTTTTTGCAACCTTCACAGCCTTCTTATCAATTCCCTTTTCCTTAACAAATGAAGAAGCCTTATCAGCTGCCTTATTAGTTGCATCTACAGCCTTTCCAACCCCATTTAAAACCTTTTCCTTATTAATCAGACTCATAATTAATCTCCTTTCCATGTACCTGACATGTCCTTAATACATTCAGTTTCCATGCAATAAGTTCCTGTTTAATAATTATTGTCAATATTTCAGTGTAATTACTGAATTTATCTTATCCGTATTTAGTGATATTATACATCCATTGTCAATCTGGTAAAAATGTGCCTTAACCTCGTCATTTTTCAGCAATTCTTTACGATATTCGATACTTACAAAGTTAAATTGTGGTCCATAAAAATATTCTTCTGGCATAACGTCATATGCTGCATCCAGATAACTTATATTATGCATGTGTCCAAGATAATCCACATCTCTTCTTAGAATATTATATAGAATTTCATCATAATCTGTATCAGGAAGGTCAACTTTCGTTATTTTCTCAGCAAATACACGTCTTTCTGGTTCAGATTCATATCTATTCATAATTTCTGGAGTAATTCTTACCGGTCTCCTTCTGTTCATATCCATATATATCCAGCGTGAAGTAGCAATAACGATAGTTTTGCCATTTTTGTCCGTAATCTTAAAATCTCTCTCCGCAAAGAGCTTATCAGCTGATGTTGACCATGTATATACAGTTAATTCATCATTATATTCAGGACGTTTAATAATCTGCATTTGCCAGTTAAGAACTACCCACGCACAGCCCGTTTCACTTATTTCATTGAGGCCAAGGCCAACAGTTGCCGAATGTAAACCGGCAATATTCTCAAGAATAGTAAGAATTGCCTTATTAGTTGCCTTATTTTCTCTTCCACAGTCCTCAAGACCAATTCTGTATGTGTAATTAAATACCATAATAACCTCATAAACTCATAAAATATCATTTGTCTGTCAATTATAACGTTAGTTCATAGATAACTCAAGTGATGTAGTAAAGAATTGTGTCACTAAACTCTTTCAGACACAATATCTTGTAAAATGTTTCACATGAAACATCAAAACATATGTTCTTTATTGTTGTAATGATTGTGTTTAATTTAAACCATTTTGTCTATTATTTGAACTGAGTTCATTTTTTATTTATAATTTCCCTGATCTAAAATAATTTTGCTTCATATTTTGCACTCAGTTCACTTTTAAAGTCTTATTCCTTATATTCTTACCTTTTCATCTTATATAAAACCTTTTCATCTTATATAAAACACTCTGTAATAATATATACCAAATATAAA
>NZ_QSEU01000029.1:0-2615 GCF_003466705.1 Eubacterium sp. AM46-8 | reverse complement strand
TATGTTATTTATATATAAGATTCATGCGGAATGGTTGCTATATCTAAGATTCATGCGGAATGGTTGCTATATCTTATTATGAAGTTATTGAATAAATTTAATATTAACTTTAGAGAGATAAGTCTTAAACGAATTAAATAATTTGAAGAATAATTGTCTTAGGTGGTGTTAGAAAAATGGGTTTAAAAGAAATATTTAGAAAACAAGGTGGAATGAAGCTCATTAAGCAATATTGGCAAGGAGGAGCACTTTTAACAGGATTAGGTGAGTTCCTTTTATTAGGAAAGAGCAGAACAGCATTGGAAATTCTTCGTTTATCAACAACTCTTAAGACAAAGCAAAAATTAGAAAAAAAATATAAATGGAAGCTAAATGAGTTTGATGAAAATTATGTTGACAGAGAACATACAACATCAAATAAGATTTGGATTTGTTGGTTTCAAGGAATGGAGAATGCTCCTGAATTGGTTCAAAAATGCTATAATTCTGTGGTGAATAATAATCCTAATAGTGAAGTAATAGTTATTACATCGGAAAATATGTCACAATATGTAACGTTCCCTGATTATATTATTGATAAATGGAAGAAGGGAATTATCACTCACACTCATATGACGGATTTAATGCGTCTAGAATTATTAATTAACTATGGAGGATTATGGTTAGATGCTACGGTACTTTGTACAGGAAAGGCACCAGATTATTTCTATAATTCAGAATTATTTTTTTATCAATGTTTAAAACCTGGCAGAGATGGTCATGGGAATTTTATTAGTAGTTGGCTTATTAATGCTAAAACAAATAATAAAATTCTAATGGCAACTAGAGAGCTGTGTTATGAATATTGGAAAGACAATAATTCTATGTGGGATTATTTTTTGTTTCATGATTTTATGTCTATTGTTTTAGAAAAATATAGCATTGATTTAGGAAAGATTATTCCAAGGGACAATGCAACACCACATATTCTTCTTTTGCGATTGTTTGATTTTTATGATGAAAAAATGTGGAATGCAATCAAAGAACAAACACAGTTTCATAAATTAACATATAAGTTAGTGAAAATGACAAAGAAAAAAAAGGTACATATTATAAATATATTTTAGAGGAATATTAATGATTAAAATAAAAGATATAGTCTTATATATAATGCTTTTCTTACCGATATCCACATTGTTTGTTAATCAAGCATTACCAATAAATTGATTTTTGCTATCTCAATCGTTGTGTTTTTTTTCATGACAATGAAGAACTTGAAAAGAAAAGAATTTATAGCAATAGTGATGCTTGCTGTTGAATTCTTTATTTCAATATATATTACAGGAACATTAAAATTATATAACTTAAATGATTATTTTTTATTTACCACTATGGTTTTTTATTGCTTTTATACTTTAAAAATTATATAGGTAACTTCCAAGATACAGTTTTAGAACATTTGAATGTTGTAAAAACAGCGATATATTTTTGGGAAGTGTTGTTTATAGTATTAAGAATAATAAGTCCATCAATGAATGAAGAATTTTCACATAGAAGTGCATCATCTGCATTTTTAATTATAGCAATAGTTTGGTATATAGCTAAGATGACGAATGATAAAAAATTTAGTATTCATTTAATTATTCCTTTAGTGGCAATATTTATATTACAGGTGAGGACGTATTTAATTTTAGCTTTATTAGTTGCGAATATGTCATATTATAGTTTGTTCAAGAAAAAAAGATATTATTATATTACAATTATTCCTGTAATAGCATTGACTGTATTTTTTGTATTACAAACTTCAATAGGAAACAGATTTACCAATGTTACAGAGAGTTATTATGGTGGAGTTCTTGCTACTATAACTAGTTCACGTAGTGTTTTTTGGGAGGCTGATATTAAAGCATTCATTAGCTCTAATAATTTTCATAAGATGATAGGTAATGGGTATAATTTTATATATGATATAAATTTCAAATCTGTTAATACATATATATGGGGTCATAATGATATTATACATATACTTATTACTAACGGTCTGTTAGGTATTGGCGTATATTTATACGCATTTATCTCTTTCTTAAAATCTATAAGAAGAAGGAATTATGATACTAAATTGTTTTATTTTGTTGTTTTAACATTAACATTTGGTGCATTATTTGATGGATTGTATCATTATGTATGTGCAGCATATGCAATACCATTTTTATTTGCGGGTACTCTAAACAATATCAAAAATGAGGGGGAGAAATAAATGAATAATGAAGAGTTAATAAATAAGTCAGAAAATGTTTTTTTTGATTTTTTTGATACTATTGTTCATAGAAAAATTAATGAGGATGTTGTTATAGAAATGTGGGCTAATAGTTTAAGTGCTGAATTCAAATATACAATTGAACCAGAAATGTTTTACAAAACCAGAAAAAAGGCAGAAAAAATAGTTGCTAAGAAAGAAAAAACAGAAGAACCAAGTTATTATTCAATAATATATGAACTATATATATTACTTCATTGTATGTTAAATAATATAAAATTTGAAGATTTTTTATAAGTGTTCAAAAAAAATAGAGTTGGATGTTAAATAATATAAAATTTGAAGATTTTTTATAAGTGTTCAAAAAAAATAGAGTTGG
>NZ_QSEU01000028.1:0-3795 GCF_003466705.1 Eubacterium sp. AM46-8 | reverse complement strand
ATATCAAAATATGTATGTTGAGAATACAGAAAAATTATTAGAAGAAATGAGAAAAGATAACACAAAATATTGAAAATGATTTGAATGAAAAAAATTCTTCGTTAATGTTGAGAATACAGAAAAATTATTAGAAGAAATGAGAAAAGATAACACAAAATATTGAAAATGATTTGAATGAAAAAAATTCTTCGTTAATAGAAATGAAAAATCAAATGAATATTTTAGCAGAGTCTATTCAAAATTTATGGACTGCTACAAAGTTGATTTGGGTTGATTCTTTATTATCTGATCTAGATTCTATAAGTTAGGAGACAAGGCTAAAATGAATAAGAAAAATAATAAAAGAACAAAATTAATGTTATTTTGGGTGTTGGCTATTATAACAACAATTTATTTTACTTTAAAAGAGAAGGATTACATTTAGGAGGAAAAAATGATTTCTTATGATATTTTGCAGAATTTAGAAAATAACTGTTTTGAATTGTTGAATGCAACAACAGGCATGATAAGTGGCTCTAATGAAAAAAGTATGAGAAAATCTCATCAAAATATTTTAGGTGCATTAAGAAAAATTGTAATTGCAAATGAAATGATGGGAAAAGGAATTATTTGCATTTCCGGTTTGCAGGGGGCAGGAAAATCTACACTAATGAAAAACTTTTATGGGTTAAGTGATGAATATTTTAATATTAAGACTGGAGTTGGGGAAAAAATCCCTGTTTTTATATGTGAAAATGGTGAATGCAGGGAACCAGAAATGTATGCAGTGTCACTTAAAAAACAAGATAATGGAACATTTATTAGGATAAAAGTAAAAATGAACGCAGAGGAATTTAGAAATGCCTCCTCAGGGGCGGATACTAATCTAAATATTATGTATTTAGAATTAAGAGTACCATATAAACATTTAAATAATGAATCTTATGCGTTTATGCTGCTACCTGGTTTTGAAAAGAAAAATGATTATTGGAGAAGCTTGATTGACTTTTCAGTTAAATGTTCAGATACATCAATATTTGTATTTAATGAGTCAAGTTTTTCAAAGTATGATAATCAAATTTTATTGGATAAAATACATGAAAAATTTGGAGATAGTTTAGTTTATGCAATCAGCCAATCTGATATAAGTCCGGACGATAATGATACAGTAAAAAATACATGTATTAATGTTATGAAAATACCAAAAGGGGAAGAAGATCGTGTAATCTGTGTTGGTGAATACGAAAATGAAATAGATAACAAAAGATGGATTGTAGAATTAAAGAAAGCAATTGAGAAATATTGTAACTCAATTGAAATAGCTAGAAAGAATTGCACACAATATATCTATGAGATTATTGAAGATGATTTAAGACCAGAATTAGCTTCAATTAAAGATACATTAGGAAGCGATACAGGGGATATGCTTGAGGTTCATCTTGAAAATTCTTCATATCTTAAAGCGTATGATCAAATAGTTAAAGAGCGTAGAATAAAATTAGAAAAAGAGTTAGAGAATGCATTAGAAAAATCATTTATTACTAGCAGAGATAGATTAGAGAAAATATTTAGAGATTCTTCGTATGCAAGAGAATTGGGGGTGGAAGACAAACGCGTTATTCGTAGGACTGTATTTGGTGAAAATGTTGAGGATATAAAGAGGGCAAGAGAAAGAGTTGATGTAGCTTTAAAACGTGAAAATGGTGTTTATGACTTTCAATATGCCTTTTTAGATGCCATTACAGAGACAAGTTTAGATGCTGTTGATAATAACGAATGTAGAAATATTTTTCTTAGAAATTATCAGCCAGAGATATCTGTTTTTGAAGAAAAATCGGATGTTGTTCCGAGTAAAGAAAGTATAGAAAGACGTCAAAATATAATGTTTGATGCGGCAGCTTTATTATCTAAGACAAACAATAATATGCCTCAACCGAGACATAATAATCCGGCTGAAACAGTGAAAGTAATTGCTGAATTAGGTGCAGAATATTTTGAATTAGAAACATTGAATCAAAGTTCTAAGTTGAATGATAACTTGATATTTCCAGAAATTATAAATGAAAAACTTCAGGTTGGATACAAAGAAATTGCTGAAAAAATCACTAATGTTGATAAGGTGTTGCTTGGAACTTTAGGAATTACAGGTATAGACATTCTTTCAGATGGGGTAATAGATGCAGTACCTACGATAGCTGCAGGTTTAGGAGTTTCAGTCCCGATTGTTACAGTGGTGGCGGGAATGATAGTGGCTGGAACAACAGGACTAGCTGTTGTTCAGGATATTAATAGGCTTAAGAGAGCTGAATTAAGTTCTGCCAAGAATGCCATATTTGCAATTCATTCACAAATTAAGACGAAATATTTAGATGCATATGATGAGGCGATGCAGGCAATTAGAGATAGAATTGAAGAAAATCTAATAGCTGCATCAGGTGTAAATAAACAAATATTTAAGAAGACAAGTGCAATGATAGCAATTAGTAAGATAGACAATGATTTGGATATCATATGCAGGGAGGTTACAAGAAAAGCATATGACATTGGAGAAGTTTTTAGAAGATAGAGAGAAGTGGCAAAATAATACTATTGAAGAAATTAGAAAAAAGGTAATCTATAAGCCAAGGTCATTACAAAATAATAAGATTGGTGAAAAACTTGTTGCTATATATGGCTCACCTCAGATTGGAAAGACAACTTTAATTCTTTGTCTGTTAGGTATTGCACCTCAATTTCAAAAAAAGGTTTATAATGATATAAGAGCGGGGGTTCCTAGGGGTAATTCTTCGACTTCGACCGCTATAATATACCAACAGATTGATGCTGATTTGTATGGTGTAAAATATGGAGAAAGTGATGGTTGTATTGAATTATGTTCAGATATGGAATTACAAGAGAAGATAAGGAAAATTAGAATAAAAGTTGAAGCTGATTCTGCGAGAAAAGATATTTTACATATATATATACCTCAAAAGTTTTTAAAAAAGAAGTAATAAATGAGACTGGATTGAATATAGTTGATTTACCAGGAGATGGTAGTAGAAATATTAAGGAAAAGTCACATGTGGATGCAATGATAAATAAGTATATGGCATTGGCAACTGTGAATATTATTACATGTAAATCGAATGAAATTCAGTCTTTAGAAACGTTGAAATTACCAATTAATGTTGATTGGAAAAATTTGCCTCATAAATATATTGTAGTTATTACAAATTCGTATGGCGTTGGAACGATAAGAAAGTATTTTAAAACTGAAATACCGTATAGAAAAGATGATTTTTATGAATTTGTTTCCAGGTCATATAAGAATGACGTTAAAGAAATAATTGGTGATTTGTCTAAAATTGAAGTGTTTCCTATTGACATAGGAGATTCATTTGAAAAAGTAATTAAATCATGTGGACTAAATGAATACGATCAGAATTCTGTTATAGCTACAAGAAATAGAATTCTTAATGAAATTAGAAGCTCAATACATCAAAGACAAGGAAATAGTTTAAAAAGTACCATGTTAGATTTAAAAGCATATACATCTGATTATGCAAAACAACAGTGTGATAATTTAAAAGAGCAATTGTATGAGCTTTCTGATGAAAAAGAAAGGCTAAAAAAAGATAATGATAAAAAAGAAAACAGGGTATCAGAATGTAATATAAAAATTACCGAGCTTGAAAAGAGTCATCATAAATATATGACATTATGTGAATATGTAGTTGTAATTAATGCAGATACAGTACGAAATGATGTAAATAAAATTATAACATCTTTTTGCAAAAAAAGAAAAAATAAAAGATTTTGAACATACTTTTTCTG
>NZ_QSEU01000027.1:0-4029 GCF_003466705.1 Eubacterium sp. AM46-8 | reverse complement strand
CTTTATATGAAAGTTCTAATTCTTCAATATCAATAAACAAAAAAAGATGGTAACTATTTTAATGTTAATGAATTTAAAGATATTGAAAAAATAAAAGAAATTGAAGAAAAAATAATTCAAATATGATGGATTAGCAAAGCTAAAAGATGCTAAAGTAGTTAGCGGAGAATAAAAGAAATTGAAGAAAAAATAATTCAAATATGATGGATTAGCAAAGCTAAAAGATGCTAAAGTAGTTAGCGGAGAACAAAGAATAAATAGAGAAGATTTATCTGACGAATTTAAGAATGTTGTTTCACTCGAAGCTACAAATAATACTAAAAGAAATATTTTATTTAGTAGTGGAGTATTTACAATTAAAGAAGGTAAAAATATAGGAGAAAATGATAAGGATTCAATTATTGTTCATGAAGAATTTGCTAAACAAAACAATCTAAAATTAGGTGATGAAGTTGATCTTGAATTACTAGATATTGAAAAAAGTGGAAAGATAAAAAGTCATAAATTTAAAATTATAGGGATCTTTTCTGGTAAAAAACATGAAACATATACAGGGCTATCTTCTGATTTTAGCGAAAATATGGTGTTTGTAGATTATTCAACAAGCCAAGAGATATTAAATAAATCAGAAAATAATAAAATTGCAAATAAAATTTTAATGTATTCTGGTAGTGCAGAATCTACGGACTTAGCCTTAAACAAATTAAAAGAGCTTAAAATTGATGAGTCAAAGTATTTTGTTGAAAAAGATTCTAATGCGTTTGAAGAGTCTTTGGAGTCAGTGAGTGGAATAAAACACATAATAAAAATAATGACTTATTCTATTATGTTAGGTGGGATGGTTGTTCTTTCATTAATCTTGATTCTATGGTTAAGAGAAAGAATTTATGAAATAGGTATATTTTTATCTATTGGAACATCTAAGATACATATTATAATGCAATTTATATTCGAGTTATTATTCATATCGATACCAAGTATAATATCTTCCTTATTTTTAGGAAATGTATTACTAAAAGTAATTGCAGGTGGAATCGTTAACTCAGAGGACTCAATGATTTCTGGTGGAAGTTTAATAAATGATAGTTTTATGTTAAATATTACAACACTTGGACAAAGTTATTTAATATTAATAAGTATTATTGTTTTATCAGTTGTATTTGCTTCTTCATTAATATTAATCAAGAAGCCTAAAGAAATATTATCAAAAATAAGTTAGGAGAAAATGATGGAAATATTAGAAATAAAGAATGTATCATATAGTTATGCCAATTCTAAAGAAAAAGTTTTGTCAGGAGTAAATCAAAAATTTGAACTTGGGAAGTTTTATGCGATAGTAGGAAAGTCAGGAGCAGGAAAATCTACACTTCTTTCCTTACTTGCTGGACTCGATAAACCTAAAACAGGACAAATATTGTTTAAGAATGAAGATATACAAAAGAAAGGATATAGTAATCATAGAAAAAATAATATATCTTTAGTATTTCAAAACTATAATTTAATAGATTATTTATCGCCGATTGAAAATATTAGATTAGTGAATAAATCAGCAGATGAAAGTATCTTGTTTGAACTAGGCTTAGATAAAAAACAAATAAAAAGAAATGTTATGAAATTATCTGGTGGACAGCAGCAAAGAGTAGCTATTGCCAGAGCATTGGTATCAGATGCTCCAATAATACTAGCTGATGAGCCTACTGGTAATCTAGACAGTGTTACTGCCGGAGAAATAATTAATATATTAAAGACATTAGCTAAAGATAGAAATAAATGTGTAATAGTTGTAACACACAGTAAGGAAGTATCAGATTCTGCGGATATCATTTTAGAACTAAGTGGTAAAAAGTTAAAAAAAGTAAATAAAATGAATTTGGAGGTTGAATAATGATAAAAATGCATTTGCTTATGTAACTAGAAAAAGCTTAAAATCAATAATTATTATGTTAGTTATTTTGGCTATGTCAACTTTAAGTCTTATAAGTTTATCTATTAAAGATGCTACGGACAGAGCTTCAAAAGAAACATTTGCTAATATAACAAATAGTTTTTCTATGGAGATAAATAGACAAGTAAATCCAGGAACACCTAGAGGTGGAGGAAATGTAAAAGGTGAAGATATTAAAAAGATAGCTCAAACAGATAGTATAGACTCCTATGTAAAAAGAATAAACAGTGTTGCAGATTTAGTTGATTATGATATTATTGAAACTAAAGAGACTCTTGCGAATCAATCGCCTAAAAGAGCAAAGAATTTCAAAAGAACAGTTATGTTAACTGGGGTTAACGACTCATCAAAAGAAACAAAATTTGTATCAGGAGCATATAAATTAGTAGAAGGAAAGCATTTAGAAAATGAAGATAAAAATAAAATCTTAATGCATAAAGATTTAGCTGAAAAAAATAATCTTAAAGTTGGAGATAAGATAAAAATAAAATCTAATTTATTTGATGCTGATAATGAGAAAGGTGCAAATGAAACAGTAGAAGTAGAAATTAAAGGTCTATTCGATGGGCATAATAGTGGTGGAGTAAGTGCAGCACAGGAACTATACGAAAATACATTAATTACTGATGTTCATACAGCTGCTAAAGTTTATGGTAATACAGAAGATACAGCTGTATACCAGGATGCAACATTCTTTGTAAAAGGTGATAAGAATCTTGATAGTGTAATAAAAGAGATTGAGAAATTAGATATAAATTGGAGAGAATATAATTTGATTAAAAGTTCATCAAATTATCCTGCATTACAACAATCTATATCAGGTATCTACTCAATTTCAAATAAATTATTTGCTGGCTCATTAATATTTGCAGGAGTTGTAGTTTCATTATTATTATTATTATGGATGAATGCCAGAAAGAAGGAAATAGCAGTATTACTATCATTAGGTATATCAAAATTAGAAATTTTTGGTCAATTCCTGATTGAGATGGTATTTATATCAATCCCCGCATATGTTGGCTCTTATTTCTTAGCTAGGTATACAGCTGAAAAGCTTGGGAATAATATATTGAATAAGGTTACTGGTGATATAGCTAAACAAATTGCCAGACAATCTGCATCTAGCCAATTAGGTGGTGGGGCAGAAGCTGAAGGATTTAACAAGACATTATCAAGTTTAGATATAAATGTATTACCTAAATTCATATTTTATGTAGTTATATTTATGAGTTTAGTACTTCTTGTATCTTTGATTATTTCTTCATTCAATATATTAAGAAGGAATCCAAAAGAATTATTAATTGACAATAAATAAATTTTTGGTGCTTTTTAGCACCAAAAATTTTTTTGCTTTTAAATATCCAATAATATGCTGTACAATATAAGCGAATAGGCTTAAGTGGAGGTATACATGAAAATATTAATTGTTGAAGATGATAATATGATAAGAGAGGGATTAAGTGAATATCTTTCAGAATTTGGATATACTGTTATTCAAGCTAAAGATGGAAGAGAAGCCTTGTCAAAATTTGATAGCGATATAAATCTGGTTATCTTAGACATACAGATACCTTTTATAAATGGTTTAGAAGTGTTGAAAGAAATTAGAAAGAAAAGCAATTTACCAATTCTAATCCTGACTGCATTTAGTGATGAAGAATATAAAATTGATGCGTTTACTAATCTGGCGGATGGATATATAGAAAAGCCATTTTCATTGCCGGTCTTAAAGGCCAGAATAGATTCTTTAATTAAGAAGAATTATGGATATTTAGAGAAGTTTGAATACAAGAATCTATCAGTTAATTTTAATAGCTATACAGCTAAAATAAATGGTGAAGAGATAGATGTAAATGCAAAAGAACTAGAAGTATTAAAATGTTTATTGAATAATAATGGACAAGTGTTAACAAGAATGCAAATTATTGATTATGTATGGAAAGACAGCGAAGAAACTCCTTATGATCGAGTAATAGATGTATATATAAAAGAACTTAGAAAAAAATTACAATTAGACTGATGTATATATAAAAGAACTTAGAAAAAAATTACAATTAGACTGTATAACTACTATAAGAAATGTA
>NZ_QSEU01000026.1:0-4294 GCF_003466705.1 Eubacterium sp. AM46-8 | reverse complement strand
TATATTTCAGTTCATCCCTATTAATTCGTATTTTGAAGTTTCATTTATTTCATTTATTCTTTCTTGAATTTGCTCTATCACTTCTTTTAAATTATTAATTTGTGTATCAGTATTCTGAAACATCTTATTAATTCTATTATATTCCATATTAAATTGTTGCGTAATCTCTTCTAAACATTTATCTTTAACAGCACCAACACACTCGCAAATCTTTTTATTATCTTCTCTTAATTGTTGATTTTGCTCAATTAAAGTATTTATATTGGACTGTAGTTCAATGACATCCTTTTTCTCTACCAGTCCAATCCATGACCAAAAACTCATCTTTAATTACATCTCCATTCTACATAATTGAATTATACATGCGGAAGCTTCCATTACAGGTGCTGATTTATCTTTCAATGCATCAACATCAATCTTTCCATTTTCCGCTTCCAACTTAAGTTTTTCAAGTTCATTAATTCTTTCGGTCACCTGTTTTTCTTGCTCAATCATTCGATTATTCAATCTGTTTGTAAACTCACTCAAAACATGTTCAGCATATTTTTTTAGTTTTGAATAAAATGTTTTCTCTGCATTATCCATGATATTTTTTAATGCCAGATTTAAGGCATTATCTTTTGCCTTGCCAGGTTTCATTTTTAAAACATTTAAGAATTTTTCATCATTTTTTGATAGATGTTCCTTTACATATTTCATATATGTTCCACTCAATTCTCTTTCAGCTTTCTGTTGTTCGTTAGCAATAATTTCAACCAAATCAGGAAATTTTTCTTGTGTTTTCTTATCAAATCTGTAAACACATCTGATATTGAACTCATACATTTTTTCTCAGCATTATTGACATCGCCTTGCATTTTTTCTCTAAATTCTGCCAAAACAGCATCTACATCTACATGATCTTCTATATCATCTTCATCATATTCTGAAAATGATAACTTATCCTTAACCCAGTCTATTGCGGTTTCTACTTTATCTTTTACCCATTCCGCCGCATCTTTTAAAAAACTAAACAATCCCATATTTATTTTTCCTTTCTTTCTAGGTCACTTATCTTATTTTTCAATGAATTTTCAAGCTTTTCAATAGCTTTTTTTAGTTCCTCATTTTGTTGTTTTAAATTCGTCTTTTCTAAATCCATATTCTCAATTTGTTTTTGCAAAGTTTCCGCACCTGCAATAGCAAGATTTATATCATTTTCTTGTTTATTAATTGCATTCTGACTAATTGCAGTTAATCTTTTTCTGCAGCTAATATACGATTTAGTAATATCATCAATCTTCAATTTTCTATAATTTGAAATCAAAGTGGATTCCAGCTTAGCTCTCAAAGTTGGAATTCCCGTATAATCTGAAACAGCTTTAATTTCTTCTGGTGTCATCTGCATGAGATTATATGATCGTTTTTTCATTGACTTAGCTGAATAATTTTCCAAATCTTTAAAATCATCAAAACTAAACTTATTTTCATCCTCTTTTTCTGTTTCAGATAATTTTTCCCATTTATGAACTAATAAATCCATCTTAGCCGATGTAAGAATAATTCTATTCATTACTTTTCTACTATCGCTATATCGTTTAGCATTAACTAAATGCTCGACCCAGTTAGATACATATTCTTCGCACTCACTATCACTATTTATATCTTTTTGTGTACCAACAATATAAGCCTTATCTGTATCTGTACAATCTAATACAGTTGTTACTATTTCAACACCTTCTGTAGTAAGTGGTCCTGGTTTCAACGCTATAAGAACTGCATCTGCTTTTTTTATATATTTTTTTGTAATATTTGATCTATATTTAACAGGATCTTTAAGCCCCGGCGTATCCACAAATACTACTTCCTTTGGCATATTAAACAAATTTCTATCTACACCTACTTCTACTTCAGATACAAAAATATGTTCAATTGCTCTTGAAGAAGTATATTTTTTTACAACTCCCTGTAAGTCCTCCAAATTTTTGCATTCAATTTTTAAGTCACCATGATTTACCCATTCTGATTCCATTTTAATAGTAATCGGATCATTCAATCTAGATATCAGGCTATCTTTTCCTGTTTTTTTACTGTCTTCAGCACTTTGCTTTAATTTTTTCCACTGTTCATAATTATGAAATCTTACTATTACATAATATCCATTCGCAGATCTGAATTTAGTAAGAGCTGCTGTCTCTGGATTAACTTCAACAGAAGCAATTTCAGCACCAATTAATGCATTCATTAAAAATGATTTTCCAGCTTTCATAACACCAACTACAGCAATCTGAAACTCTGCATCTTTGCATTTATTAATCAAATTTTCTATATCCAAAGATAGTTCATCAGTATATCCCGAAATACGACCAAGACCAGCAAGTGTCTTTATTTTTCGTAATACTCTCTCAGTTTTTCTGGCTGTTTCATTCCATACAATATCCTCTGAAAATGAATTATCCTTTACTATATCTGAGATTTGTTTTAAGGTTTTCATTGTTTCATCACTATTTTTTTCTGTTTTTAATGAATGAATATATCCACAACATGGACAAATTTTTTGCCATGAAAATAATTCGGTTCCACATTTTGAACACTTTGTTTTTACATATTCTTCAACTTTACTTATTCTTTTGTCCTGTGCAATAATTTCATTTTGATATTCTTTATAAAATGCGACAATAGCCTGACGCACCATTAAAACTGCAGCTGAAACATCATTTTGATTTTCCTTAAGTTCTAAATAAAGATCACTCACCCGGTCATTTATTGAAAGCAACAATTTCCTATTATTAGTACATTCAAGCATTACTCTGTTGATAACTCCCTGTGCTGCATATAATGCATTAGTATTATTTTGTAATATAGCATTTCGCATTTTTGTATTTTTACCAGTTATATTACCAACCAGTCTTTTGAAGACTCCCTGATTACTCAATGCAACAGATCTATTTTCTGCCGAAGAAAGCAAAGTAGTACATTCTAATGTCAATTCAGTAATTTCTTCCATATTGCTTTTTGATTTTTCTACCATCTGCTCTATTAATCCATTCACTTCAGATTCTCTTACATCCATAAGCAGATTTGATGAAATAATACTTAATTCTTTAGCCATTACTTATTCTCCTTTATCAAATGTTCATATAATTCTTCAAAGCCATCATGTTCCATTTTTTTCTTTATTTCATTTTCATTATTTAATAATGCTTGCCTTTCTCTTTCAAACTCAATATTCTTTTGATATGCAATTTGTAACATTCTCTGATTAGCCACTGTCAATTTAATCATCTCAACCATAGGCTGTAATACTTTTTGGGCATCATCATACCCTAATTGAATTCTAGATAATGCTCCTTCTGGTGAAAAATCCAATGTTCCTGATATAGCATTTCCCAGGTCTCTACTTGGTACTATCTCTATTATTTTTGAATTTGAAAATCTATCAATATCAATAATGGTATCCTGACTTAAATGAATAACAATTATATTTTCCACTCCTGTATCATATACTGGTTTAACAGGCACATTATCTCCCACAAACGGTATTCCTCCATCACAATAACTATTTCCTTGAAACTTCTCATTTGGGAA
This sequence comes from Eubacterium sp. AM46-8, assembly GCF_003466705.1. NCBI lineage: Bacteria > Bacillati > Bacillota > Clostridia > Eubacteriales > Eubacteriaceae > Eubacterium > Eubacterium sp. AM46-8. The sequence goes on along the minus strand of NZ_QSEU01000026.1, from coordinate 727 downwards.
AATAACAGGTATTGCGGATGACGCCAATAACAATTTAATAATATCTTCATCTGAATATTGGTTTAATTTAAATCTTTCTATTTTTAATCCATTGCAACGCAGACATGTAACAAAACAATCAATTTCTGATGAACATAAATATTGAAAATTTATTCCATCCATTATCATTTCTTTTAAACCATCTCTCGAAAACATATGATTGCCATTCATTTTTGTAATCAATGCCTGTGCAATTTTTTCTGTACCCAAAGTTGTTCCAGAAACGATTTTACTAACTCCTTTGGTTATGGGTGAATACGCATTAAATCCATTCATAACAAGCCATTTCATAATATCTTCTGCTGAAACACCCTTTGGTGTTAATATTTTTTTCTGATTAATATTTGTCCACAAATTTTCTGCTATTTCATAACTACTTCCGACAAATAATGCAGCATTAAGAGCTCCTACAGATGTACCCGATACAGCTCTCACATACTAATCAATCCCTATCTCATGCAAATATTTCCATACTCCAATTTCATAAGAGCCTTTACCTCCACCACCTGCAAATACTAGACCTATACCTTTCATTCTTTCCTTTCTGCTTTCCTATTTCACATATATATGTATTCTTTATCTTTTATTTGAAATGATATGTTTTCCTCAACAAATCGTTTTCTCAGCATACCATTCAATGTTTTAAATTCAAAAATAGGAACTATATGTTCAAACTGTTCTTTTAAAT
>NZ_QSEU01000025.1:0-11288 GCF_003466705.1 Eubacterium sp. AM46-8 | reverse complement strand
TAAAATAAAGAGGAGATAATAATATGTATGATTATTTAGTAGTTGGTTCAGGACTATATGGTTCTATTTTTGCTCGAGAGGCAACTAATAAAGGATATAAAGTATTAGTGATAGATAAAAGAGATAATGTTGGCGGAAATATTTATACTGAAAAAATTGAAGGAATTAATGTTCATAAATATGGTGCACATATTTTTCATACAAATATTAAGGAAGTATGGGATTATTTGAATCAATATGCGATTTTTAATCGTTTTACAAATAGTCCGGTGGCAAATTATAAGGGGGAATTATATTCACTTCCTTTTAATATGTATACATTTAACAAAATGTGGGGTGTGGTAACTCCAAAAGAAGCAGCAGAAAAGATTGAAGAACAAAGAAAGGAAATAGATAGAGAACCTCAAAATCTTGAAGAACAAGCAATATCTCTCGTTGGTCGTGATATATATGAAAAATTAATTAAGGGATATACAGAAAAACAATGGGGAAGAGATTGTAAAGATTTACCAGCATTTATTATTAAGCGTCTCCCTGTTCGATTGACATTTGATAATAATTATTTCAATGCTCTTTATCAAGGTATTCCTGTTGGAGGATATACAAAGATGATTGAGAATATATTAGATGGAATTGAAGTAAGACTTGGAATAGATTATTTACAAGATAAAGAAAATTGGAATTGTATAGCAAAAAATATTGTATATACTGGACCAATAGACGCTTTTTATAATTATTCGCTAGGAGCATTAGAATATAGAAGTGTTCGATTTGAGACTGAAGTTTTAGATATTCCAAATTTTCAAGGTAATGCAGCAGTAAATTATACAGATAAAGAGACCCCATGGACTCGTATTATTGAACACAAATGGTTTGAGTTTGGTAAAGATGAAGATGGAAATTATCTTCCAAAGACGATTATTTCAAAAGAATTCTCTAGTGAGTGGAAACAAGGGGATGAACCTTATTATCCGGTAAATGATAAAAAAAATGGAGAATTATATCAGGAATATAAAAAGTTGGCAGATAAGGAAGAAAAAGTATTTTTTGGTGGAAGATTAGGTGAGTATAAATATTATGATATGGATGCAACGGTAGCATCAGTATTAGATAAGTGTAAGAAAATTTTAAATTAATTCCGCACATTTTGTTGATTTATACTTAAAACTGACCATAGTTTTACATTCAGTTTTGACCCACTCAACAGAAAGAAAGTCATTACTATCATAACACATTTTTATATTGTACCTTGAAAATTTTGTAATATAAGGTGTCAGGCACCATAAAATTTTTATAAACATTCACAGTTCCGAATTGCTGATATGTCCAGTGGAAAAGCAGGCGATGATGGATACCGAGGCGTTCATGTGTACTATCAAAAAAGTGGGAAACATTATCCCATAGAAATCCAGTTTAATGCACTGTTTGACAGACAGCTAAATAACTGGCTTCACGATTATTTGTATAAGAAAAACTATCCGATTGAGACAGGGAAAATTATGCGTGAGAAGTATGAGAGTGGATTGATTCGAAATGAGCAAGAATTTATGGATGTGCTGAATAATGTGTTATCTGATAGCAAAAGATCGTGATGCACATGGTTGTTTTGCTTTGAAAACAACTCATGGAAAGCATCTGGTAGAATTAAAGAGAAAACTGAATAAGGCAGTTGGATATAAGGGTGTACAGCTTGTAACAATCAGCAGACCAACGGCGTATGGAGAGTATGCACCGTATCATTTTGTGGATACAGAGCAAGAGTTTCAGATTCTTGTAGAAGGGCTTCGTCCATAACAATATTGTTGTGAGTGGACAATGAGTATAAAGTGCCATGAACCATTAAAATTTCTGAAACAATAGAAAATTCCAAACTGGAAAAATAACTCTTGAAGGACTGGCAGAGATGCTAGTCCTTTTTGCGACGTTTTTTGACGGAAAAATGACGGTTTTTTGTTGAAATCTGTTGTATAATTGGAATCAAGAACAGAACTTGGGGAATTTTTATTGGGAGGTATAACTATATGAAAAATGATAAATCGAAAACACCGTATGATTCCTATTTAGAATCATTTGAAAAAATCAGGAAATCGTTAATGCCATTAACTAAAAAATTGTATGAAATGCCCCTTGATACGTCGGCATTTACAGGAGCCGCTGGACTCATGAGCAGTAGAATAGCAGAAATGTGGAAAGGGTATGAAAATGTAGATATATCAAAATCTGTGTCAGCAGTATTGAAAGCTGCTTATACATCTTTTGAGGTATCAGAGTCATACAAACAATCAATGGAATCTTTTAAAGAGATTGGAAGACAGTTTTCGGCAATAAACATGGTGAAAGAATATAGAAGGAGTCTGGATAGCATACAAAATATTGCAAAATCATTGATGTCAGTAAGCACTATTGATACGGCACGTTCAATCCAGAACCTTCAGGAATCAATGAAAATTTTTACTAATAGTGTTATAGCTGAACAGATTAGTCAGTTGGAGAGCATTGATTACAGTAAAATTTTTTCTCAAACACTGCAAAAAAACGGTACTTTTAAAGATGCTGTCGATGCAGCGTATGAATCTCTTCAAGAAGAACAGAACATTCAAGAAAATGTTGAACTGGAAACAGACTTTGCAAGTGAACAGGAAATTCAAGACACAATAAATGACCAAATGAATAATCCTGTTGGTTTCCAAGAGAGAGTTGCAAATTGGACGGCAGAAAAATACAAAAAATATTTTATTGTAATTAATCTTTGGTTACTTATATGGGGGATTTCTATTATGCCCTATCTTCAGGAAAATGTGGGTCTTCCAGTTATGACTTATGTAGTAAGTAATGTAAAAGAACTTCCTGAAAAAGGAGCTAAAATTGTTGCCCAGTTAAAGAAAAATATAGAAGCAACTATTATTGAAAACACAAATTATTACTACAAAGTTACGTTCACAGACGAGGATGGTGTCCAGAGGGAAGGCTATGTTGCAAAGAGAAATCTGAAAATTATAGAAGAGCCAGGAACAGAAGAAAAAGACGATGACGAGTTTTTACTAGAAGAATAAACAGAATATTTTCGGTAAAAATCACAAATATAGTTTAAATGTGATAATAAATTTGGTAATATAAGACTATGGCGGGTATAAGGTGCCAGGCACCATTAAATAAGGTTTCCAATCATGGAACTGAGAATGTGGTTATTATTGAGACTGGTATAGGCGAGATTATGTCTGAATCTGATTTCTTACGAATAGAACCTGTTCAGGAGTCTCATAAAATTCCTGATATTATCACACTTGAACCAGCATTCAAGGATTATCTGTGGGGTGGAACCAAGCTAAGAACTGTATTTGGCAAGAAGTGTGATTATGATATTATTGCGGAAAGCTGGGAGTTGTCTGCTCATCCAGATGGACAGTCAATTATTGCAGATGGTCCATATAAGGGGATGTATTTCGGTGAATTTATTGAAAAATTTGGAGCAGATACAGTTGGCTGGAAGAGTGGCTCACTTGACCGTTTTCCAATTCTTATAAAGTTCATAGATGCTATGAAGCCTTTATCTATCCAGATTCATCCGCATGATGAGTATGCATTAGGAAATGAGAATGAATTTGGCAAGAATGAAATGTGGTATGTTGTTGACTGTGAACCCGGCGCTTATCTGTATTGCGGTCTTTCTAAGGATGTCAGCAAAGAAGAGATAAGAGAACGTATTGAGAATAACACAATAACGGATATTCTTAATAAGGTAGAAGTCAGCAAAGGTGACTGCGTTATGGTCAAAGCCGGCACAATTCATGCTATTGGAGCCGGAATTCTTATATGTGAAATACAGCAGAATTCTAATTGTACTTATCGTATGTACGATTATGACCGCAGGGACAAGTTCGGAAATAAGCGCGAACTGCATGTTGATAAAGCACTCGATGTTGTTGACACTAAAAAGTATGTATCATATGAAAGCTGCGAAGACACAGATGATAAGGCGTTGGAAGAGGCAGCTATAACTCTTGAAGAGGATTCAACAGCTGGACAACTGTTAGTCAGCTGCAAGTATTTTGAATGTTACAAATACGACATATCTGACCATGTAACAATTAATGTCGACACAGCATCTTTCCGTTCTGTAATCTTTACAGAAGGAAAGGGAACTATCAGGGTTGACGACAACATTAAAAACTACAAAGCCGGTGACAGCTTCTTCATAACTGCAGGCAATAAGACTGTGGATATAGAGGGCGATGGCGTGGCGATTGTTACTAATGTGTGAGAAAAGAGTAGCATATTATATATCTCCGTTGGCAAGGCATTTGCTTTGCTGGCGGAGATTTTTTGTTGTTCTGAAATGGGGCTGTGAATTGTAATACTGATTGATAATAAGATTATAATATGTTATTATCTAGTTAAGTCGGAATGTGAAAATAATTGTATGGATTAATTCAAGATTACATAGGGTAAGGAGCAATATGCTATGGATAAAGTTGGATTAATTCAAGTTGTAAAACGAAGTCCCCTTGGGGACTGGGATATTTGATGGGAGAGAGGTTGGTTAGGTCTCTCTTGAAGTGCTACTTACAAGTAGTGAATAGTTTATATTATGAAAAGTTGAATATAGAATGATTTATTAGCAAAAAGCAACATATAAATATTTTTGAAAGGGAAAAAGCAGTTTGAAAAAATATAGAAGAAAAAAGTGGCTTAGAATTATTGTAATTGTATTAATCAGTATAGGTTTATTATCTTTTCTATTATTGATTCCGTTTATTATTAATAAAATTTTTGATCTAAATCCACCAAATGCTTTTTTTAATATAGATATTGAAAAGGGCGATATTTTAGATTATTATGCACAGTTATTATCATTAATTGCTACAATTATTTTGGGTCTTATTGCAGTTGTGCAGACATATAGGAGTCAGAAGAAGTCTGATGAAATAAATGAACTTCAATTGAGCATTGCTCGAAGAGAATTGGCTGTAGCTGAAAAGCAGTATAGTGAAGCTCAACATAGGGAAAATATTTTTCCTCCTAAATTTGAGGTTAAAATTATTGGTTATAATGGTAACTATTCTAAATTGGGGCTCGAAATCCGAAATGTTTCAGATTCAATGGTTTGTTCATTTACGATACTTGACTTTAAAGTATACAAAGATAATATATTGGTTGAATCAATACAAGAATGGGAAATAAAATTTAAATCATTAAAAGGTGGAGAAATTAAAAATCTTACTGTTAATACAAGTAATATGAGTGATAAAAATGGTAGATATTGGAGTAATGTTAAGTTCGAGTGGAAATTTTCATGTGAAGATATGAGTGGGGAAAAACATTTTTATTCTGCTACAATTGATATTCCTAATACAGGGGAATTTATTGGAGATTTTTGGAAGGTTATAAAAATAGGCTAAAGATAAAGAAAAAGATGTGCTGCGGTTACAATTTAGGATGAGGAGATAATTAATAAAAAATATGAAAAAGATATATCGTTGGTTTCGGAGATTGCCCAAAAGGTATAAAGATAGCTTTTATTTTTCTATTGGCGTTGTGGGATTCTTATCTACAATTTTTACAGTACTTGGAGTTTCCCTTAAGGATTTTAAAGTTAATATATGGGCACGGATTAGCATTGTACTTATTATTACTGTTGTATTAGCAATTGTATATTATATTGTTATTGGTAAATTATATAGAGATTCGGTTATGCTTACTATTTCGCAAACACCAGTTGAAATATCTTGTGGGGATATTTTTAAGACTCCTGGGTTGAAAGTGATTGGTTGTGACACACATTTTGATACAAGAGTTGATGATATAGTAATAACCAAAAAATCATTACATGGGAAACTGTTTTTAGAACATGCGAATAGAGATGATATTAAACAAGTGGTTGAAGAGTCTGCTAAGAAGGCTGGTTTGATTCACAATGCGGATGGTTTGTATGATTTTCCTTTAGGAACAATTATAAGATATGATAGCTGTGTTGATAATCAAACATATTTGATGCTTGCATCGGCAGAATTAGATAATAATTATAAGGCACATACTAATATGGCTGAGTATGAACTCATGCTTATGAGAATGTGGAAAGAAATTGATCGTGTATATGCAAGTAATGATGTAGTTATACCAATTTTAGGAACTGGTATTTTACGATTTGATGATGGACTAAAGAATAACGAGAATTTGTTAAGATGTATGCTTTGTACTTTTAATAGCAGTGGTGTTAGCCTTAATTCAAAAGTTAAGATTGTATTATATGGAAATTCAGATGATATTTCATTGTATGAATATAAAGATATATTTAATGTGATTTCAAGGAGGTAGAAAAATGATTAATAGAACAGCTAATTATTCAGCATTTTATGTAAAAACTCCCTTTAATGAGTCAAATTTGGGAGCTAATGCAACTCCGGATTTTGTTTATTATAACCAGCTACGTGCATGGAAAGGAGCGGATAGTTCTTTCCCATTTGTTGATGCACATGCAAAAACATATAATGTCAGAGATGATAGTTCATGGGATACTTTAAAAAGGCGACTCCACGAACGACTTGATGTTTCAAAGAATATCTTACTATTTTTAAGTTCTAATACAAAGAATAGTGAGGCTTTGCGTGAAGAGATTGATTATGGAATTAACACTAAAAGACTTCCAGTGATTGTTATATATCCTGAGTTTAAAGAAAAATCAGATATATGTGGAATCAATGGAATCAAGGAACAGGTCGTTAACCTTTGGGACAAGTTGCCGATTTTTAGAGATAGTATGTCTAAGGTCGCAACACTACATATACCAAATAATAAATTACTTATTACGAGCGCATTAAAAGATTCTAATTTCAAAGTTCAGACTATGATAACAGCGGGCACTTATTGTTATTAATGCAATTGATAATAAAGATGACGTTGATACAAAACGGAGAGAAAATTTAAGAAAGAAGAAATAATGAGAGATATAGAGGTCACATGTAAAAAATGTAATAAAGTATTTGTAATACGACAATTTGAATAAGAAAATTTTGCTGAAAGAGGAAAATTGTTACCCCAATATTGTCCTATATGTATATGTCATAGGGAATACTGTAAGAAAAAAGAAGAGGAACGGAAGAAGAAAGAAGATTTAGCGTGGAAAAAGAAGAAAGCAATGGAACTTCAGAGATATTATGATAATCTAAATTCTCTGCAGAGTCAGTTTGATATCATTACATTGAAGATATAGAGTCTAATCTTCAAGAGAACGTTTTGTATGTCATTGGAAATGGATTTGATTTGATGCATGGTGTGCGTTCGAGCTATTATGATTTTGGAAGTACGCTGGGGAAGAACAGCAATATTAGAATTACACTAGAAAATTATCTTCAAGTTGATGATTTGTGGGCTGATTTTGAGGGTGCATTAGCGAAAATTAATGTTGAGGCGATGAGTCAGCCGTACATTTTGGACAATTTACTAGATGTTATGGGCGCATACGAAGAGGATGCTCAGGCAGCAGATTTTTTTGCCGCGGCTGAAATGGCAGCTTCACCAGCAACAGAACTTTCTAGAGAGTTAAAGAATAGGTTTACAAAATGGATTTGTTGTTTACAAGTAAATACGATTGATCGACCACTGAAGGAACTTATTAGAAACGGTAAATTTTTGGATTTTAATTATACAGAATTTATTGAAGAACTTTATGGTGTACAAAGAAATGATATTTGTTACATACATGGTTGTAGGAAAAAGAAAAAAGGTGAACCGAGGGAAAAACTGATTCTTGGGCATCAGCCACAAGCAAGTGATTCTCAGTTTGATTTTGAAGATGATTGGAGCGGAATTAATTTATCAGGAAATCGTGCACAGATGATTTATGATGCGCAGCAAATAGCTATTCGAGAAATCGTTGAGGCAGATAACGAGCTGACAAAGTATTGTGATAGGATTATTGCCAATCATAAGGAATTCTTTGAAAGTCTATAGGATATTAATAAGGTGATTACAATTGGACATTCTCTGTATCCGGTTGATTGGGATTATTTTGCAGAGGTAATAAATCAAAATAAGGATTATGAAAGTGTTGACTGGTATTTTGGATGCTTTAGTAATGGCGATTTAGAGCGTATTCAGGATTTTATCAAGCATTTTAATATTAGTGTAGATAGGGTACACATTTTTCGAACGGATACAATATCGGTAATGGTGAATAAAATATCATCATTAACAGAAAGAAAATCTGGGGAAAAAGGAAATAGTGAGGCATTAGAGAAAATCCTTAACGTATCTGAAAATGGCTGTTGGAAAGTATGTGTTATTGGTAATGAGATAAAAATTAAAAATGATGCTGGTAATGTCGCTTTTAGCAGAGTGTTTTCTGGTAGTATGAATGGAGTTGTATTTGCAGATGAGCAAACATGTTTTCTGGTAAAGCGTGGTACTGATAAAGGTGTATTTCTTTTGCGACAAGTTGAAGGAGAATGGGAGTATTTAGGAGAATTAGAAGGAATTCCCAATCAGGGGGTTATAACAAAACGACTTGATAGAATTCTAATTGATGAAGACAGAGTTTTGTTTATATATCAGAATAGGGTGAGAATCTATAACTTGTTGGATGGAACCCTCATGTTAAATAAAGCTGTGCGACAGGCAGCGAATCAGCAGTATGTAGGAAAGAATTTGACAGAAGAATTTCAAAAGATATATAAGGGATACTTTTATTAAAAATTTAGCTGTATTGAATATATTATTATGAAACTACTCCGGTGGCTTTCGAACACGGTCCTTTTTTAATCTGGAGAGAATTTAAGTAATATATGGAGAATTTTAAAATGATAAAAATTATGGATTTGCTAGAGAAAAGAAAAAATTATCCAATCACAAAAGACTGTGACAAATGGATTGATAAAATATTAGAAGATGAAATAAACGATGACGTATGGTTAATAATTGTAACTAGTAGTTTGCTAGATGAAGGTAGAATGAAATATAAAGAACGAATTGTAACAAAATATTTTATTGCTGGAGTTTATAATTTGGAAACACCATTTCTTAAAACTTATGGAAGAATGTCATTGGTACACCTTACAAAAAAAACTGTCAATGAAATGAATATGTCTATTTATAAAGGACAAATATTTATTTCAAGATTTAAAAATAACAAAGAAAAAAATGAAATGTTTTCTATACCTGATAGATATGCTTCTAAATATCAAAGATATTTAAATGAATTAGAAAGTTGGATAAATGATGATAATATGCCAGAGGACGATGTGAATGGAGAATATGAGTATAACACTGTTTTAATATCAGAAATCATAGAAAATAAAATTAATCCAGAATATTATAGTAAAAAGGCAGTTAAAGTAAGAACATTATTACATAATGAGAAAGTATATAAATTAGGGGATTTGGTTGATATTGTCATGCCAGGGGCATCAAAAGAACAAGTAGGTAAGATTGTGAAACTAGAGAATCTAAAATATCCATTTGATGTTGCAGGATTGTCAGAACAACAGATTACCAATGTTACATTGCAGAAAAATGATATTTTATTTCCAATGACTGGAAATGGAAAACCGTTTCTTGTACCAGACGATATAAAAGAAACAATATATGTAGGTGAACATATTTTTGTACTTAGATGTAGGGATATTCAGCCAGCATATTTGTTCTTGTATCTAAATAGTGAAGTTTGTCAGACAATTATTGATTTTAAGAAAATTGGAACAATCATTCCTAGAGTTACGAGAAAGAATGTAGAAGAAATTCCTGTGATAAAGCCTTTAAAAGATAAACAAGAATATAAATTAGAAGCTTATATATTAACTCATATAGGGGAAAGAATTTATAATGCTAATAGCGATAATATGGGTGAAATATTATCATGCTGGAGTGCTTTGAATAAGAAAAAAAGAATTGAAAGAATTGAAGACGTTTTAGAAATAGAACTTTTAGAAAAAATAAAGGTGTATTCTACTAATCAGATTCAGAAATTGTTACATGATAATTGGATAGAACTAAATAAATGTTTTGGTGTAGGAGCTTATAAGCTACGCTTATTCTTGCTGGATCAATATTAGAGGCACTACTTATTGATTGGATATCAGAACTGAATGGTCAGGATTATTTTGCAGAAGATTATATGGTTATTAGAGGGAAAAAACAAAAAAGAGCTGACTTATATGATTACATAAAGGAAATAAAATCTATTAAAGAATCTAAAGGATCTAATTGGAATAATGAAGAAAGTAAAGCTAATGAAATCAGAGAAAAGAGAAATTTGGTTCATGCAAAACTTGGTATTAATTCTGATGAAATAAACGAGAAAACTTGTAGAATTATAATTGATGACTTAAGATATATAATTAAAAGTAGAGGAATTGAAGAATACTAAATTTTCAGAAGACTGGAGAGAATCGTTACTTAAAATAAAGGCTGATAATAAATAAAGTTAAATGGTTAGGATGTCATATGAATTTATTTAAGAAATATGGAAGCAATATTAGTTATAAAGATATTTTAGAAGCTGATGGTGCATATGCTACATGTCATGTTAACTATGGTAAATCTCCTGTGTTTAATGGAATAAGTGGGAGAGATATAGTAAAGGATACGCCTGAACATGTATCATTTGATGATATATTAAATCATAGAAGTGTTTTAAGCTCTGTCAGTGATATAGAAAGTAATGTGAAAAGAGAAGATAGGATATTAAGATGGAAAGAGTACTGGCTTGAATATGTTAACGCATTTGACAAAATGACATATGTATTACCAGATTCAATTGTTACTTTGAATATTGGAAGGCAGGCAATAGAAAATGGATTTAAGTATTTGATTGTAAAGAAAAATGGACAGATAACCAAAGAGGCTAGAAAACATAACTTACAGTTGTTAGCTCATATAGTTTTTGATGAATATAACATTAAAGATGAATATATGGTATATGTTGAAACATTTTGTGAAAAATATGATAAATGTATAGAAAATGGGTATGCAGAGTATTTTAGATTTCCTGAATATAAGCAGAGTGAATATTTCGCAGGAACTTTTTTGGATATTAGATGGCTATCATATAATTTTGCATTGATAATACTGAAATTGCTACATTTCGCTGGACTGGATGATGAATTTTAATATCGAGTGCAGGGTTCAGAATGTTTTCGGGGTGCTGAATGCCATATAAATTCTTATAAATATATAAATCCGTATTTACAAAGTATAATACTAGTGATATACTTATACAAAATAAAGTTAACTTATAAATATATTGAAGAATATGAGACAAAGTCATGAAAACAATCAGTGATAGAATTTTTGAA